>JASHTQ010000384.1 GCA_030040475.1 Streptosporangiaceae bacterium | reverse complement strand
CCGCGGCCGACTGCCACCCGGCAAGCTCGAGTGCCTGCGGAATCCTGGTCGGAGCGTTCATCTCGCACATGTCGGGGGCGGAGAACATCGCGATCGTGCTGCAGGTGGTGCCCGCGCTGATCGGGGCGTTCGTGGGTGCGCCGGTGCTGGCCAGGGAGATGGAGACCGGCACCTTCCGGTACGCCTGGACGCTGGGTTTCGGCCGGTGGCGCTGGGCGCTCGCCAAGCTGGTGTCGCTCGGGATCGCGGCGGCGGTCGCCGCCGGGGCGTTCAGCCTGCTGTTCTCCTGGTACTACCAGCCGTTCTTCGCCCAGACTTTCTCCGGCAACGTCCAGATTCCGTTCGGTACCACGGTGTTCGACCTGCGCGGCGTCGCGTTCGCCGGCTGGACGCTGGCCGCCTTCGCGATCGGCGCCCTGGCCGGCATGCTCATCCGCCGCGTCGTCCCCGCGCTGGCCGTCACCCTGGCCGTCTACACCGGGCTGGCCGTCGCGGCCGGGGCGTACCTGCGCGAGCACTACATGACGCCACTGCTGCTCAAGAACGGAAGCCCGCCCAGTTCCGCGTGGATCATCAGCCAGCAGTGGTACGGCAAGAACGGCCAGCCGGTCCCCGGGACCACGCTCGCCCAGGCCCTCCAGCAAGGGGCGCCGCAGCTGGCGGGCGGCGGGAAGGGCGGGATCCCGGAGTCCCCCTTCGTGAACCAGTGGCTCGTCCAGCACGGGTTCACGCTGTGGACGACCTACCAGCCGGGCAGCCGGTTCTGGCCGTTCCAGTGGATCGAGGGCGGCTGGCTGCTGGCGCTGTCAGCGCTGCTCATCGCGGCGGCTGTCTGGCTGGTCCGCCGCCGCGCCTCCTGACCATCCGGCGATCGTGGGTGGCTGGCCGACGGCGGATGGCTGGCCGACGCCGGCGCGGAGGGCGGCGAACTCGGCGGTGATGGCGTCCAGCGTCCAGTGGGCGTTCAGGCCGCTGGGGTTGGGGACGACCCAGGCACGGGCGCCGGCCAGCGGGTCCGGCTGAGGGCCGACGACGGCGTGCCGGCGGCCGAACGCGGTGCGGTAGGCGGTCACGCCGGCTATCGCGACGACGCGCGGGCGGCGGGTCTGGACCAGCACCGCCAGGTGCTCGCCGCCCGCCTTGAGCTCGGCGTCGGTCAGCTCGGAGGCCTGGGCGGTGGCGCGCGGGACCAGGTTGGTGATGCCGAGGCCGTAGCCGGGGAGCAGGTCCTGCTCGCTGGGGGCCAGGCGGCGCGGGGTGAAGCCGGAGCGCTCGAGGGCGGGCCAGAACCTGTTGCCAGGGCGGGCGAAGTGCCAGCCGGTCGCGGCCGAGTACAGGCCGGGGTTGATGCCGCAGAACAGGACCCGGAAGTCCGCGCCTGGCGCGGGGAGGACATCGGGGATGGTGAGGTTCCTGGCCGCCTCAAGGTCCAGTTTCGGCACGGACAGGAGCCTACGCGGAGGGCTCGGCGGCCAGGAACCGGTCTGGGCGGTAAGGGGCCAGGCCGGCGGGCGGGGCGGCGGTCAGGTCGGCGGCGATGAGGCGGGAGAGGTGGGCGGCCAGGGTGACGCCGCTGTGGGTGACGGCGACGTAGAGCCACTCGGTACCCGGGAGGCGGCCCACGATGGACTGGCCGTCGGCGGGCAGGGGGCGGACGCAGGCTTGGTAGTCGACGACGGTCGCGTGGCCTAGGCCGTGGACGGTGCCGCGGGCCCGGTCCAGGAGGTCGGCGGCGAGGCTGCGGAGTTCGGAGTCGGGGGTGCGCAGGTCGACGGCGGCGGACGTGTCCTCGGCCTCGAGGTGGAGCAGGCCGCCCGAGTGCGGGCGCAGCGCTAGCTGCGGGGTGTGCAGCACGCGCGATGGGCCGTCGCCGTCGACCGGGCCGACGCGGACGACCAGGCCGGGGGCGGTGGAGCCCGGGGTGTCCCAGGGGACCAGCGGGACCTGGGTGGCGGGGCCGGATACGGCGCGGCCGGATACGGCGCGGCCGGGAGGAGTCGACGGGGCGGCAGGGGTCGAGGGGGCGGCAGGGGTCGAGGGGGCGGCGGCGGGCCGGCCGGCCAGAGCGGCCAGGGCGGGGGTCCAGCGGCCGGCGCAGCAGACGATCTCGTCGGCCTCGATGATGGCCCCGCCTGCGGTGCGGACTCGGCCTTCGGCCAGGCCGGTCACCCGGCCGTCGTCGCCGGTCAGGACCGTGGCGCCGTGCGCGGCCGCGCTCGCGACAAGCCGGTCGATCAGGGGCTCGGTCAGCAGGTAGCCCTCTTCGGGGAACCAGGCGGCCGGGGTCCCTGGGGCCGGCGGGATCAGCGCGGGCTCCAGCTTGGCGGCGTCGTGCGAGGTGATCAGGCGGGCGGGGTAGTCCCAGCCGGCCAGGCGCCGGACGCGGGCGGCCAGCTCGTCGGGGTCCGCGGCCAGCTCGACGTGGCCGGCCGGGCGATGCCAGGCCGCGCCGTCGAGGGCGGGGGCCAGTTCGGCCCAGGCGCGGATGCCGGCGTGGTTGAGGTCGTGGTAGTGCCTGGGGCTCTTGTCGTTGGAGTTGATCCAGGCGAAGCTCCACCGGCTGGTGGCGCGGCCGGGTCGGTCCCGGTCCAGGAGCGTCACCTGCTGGCCGGCGGCGGCGAGGCGGGCCGCGACGGACGCGCCCAGGATGCCCGCGCCGATGACCGCGCAGCGACGGGATTCAATGGCTCGCACCTGAGGCAGCGCTAGGGGCTGTTCCATAACTCGCCGCGTCCCGGCACCTTTCCCTTCGGATGGCTTGAACCTGACGTTACGTCACGTTCTACGCTCGATCGTGCGTCGTCAGGCGAGGGAGAGGAAATGTCGGGACGGGACGGGACGTGGCGGATCGGCGAGCTGGCCCGTGAGACCGGGCTCACGGTCCGGGCGCTGCGTCACTACGACCAGCTCGGCCTGCTGTCGCCGCTGTCGCGGACCGGGGGCGGGCACCGCTGCTACACCGGCGCCGACGTCCGGCGCCTGCACCGCATCGTCGCGCTGCGCAGCCTGGGCATCTCGCTGGCGGAGATCGGGACGCTGCTGGACGGCGAGCCCGACCCGGCCGCCCTGCTCCGCCGCCAGCTCGGCGCCACGGAAGAGCGCATCCGCGCCGCCACCGACCTGCGGGCGCGGCTGCTGGACGTGCTGGACAGCCTGAGCCGGGACGCCGAACCCTCGGCCCGCCAGCTCCTGCACCTCATCGAGGAGACCGTTGCCATGAACGAGCCCATGTCCCCAGAGCAGTTCGCGGAACTCAGGCAGAAGCGCGAACGGCAGATGCGCGAACTGAGCGACGAGGACCTCGCCGCGCTGCGGCGGAGAAGGCAGGACGCACGGAAGGCGCTGAGCCGCCAGGAGCGGGAGCGCCTGGCGGGGCAGCTGCGCGCGATGACCCCGCGCGCCGACGGCGGCCCGGCGCGGGGCCGACCGTGACGCCCGTCGTCTCACAGCCGGCCGGCCGCGCCGAGATCAGCCGCCTCGCCGGCCGCTCGCGACCGGGAGACGACGACGGCGGCCTAGGGCTGGCGGCCTAGCCAGGCGGCTACCTGGGCGTAGGGGGCGGCGTCGGCTTCGACTTCGACGACGGGACCGAACGGGACCTCGCCTCCCCTGCGCTCCGGTGGCAGGATCCGGCAGGCGATGGCCAGCACGAAGGCGGCTAGCTCCGGGTCGCCTTCGGTGGGCTGGCCGGTGGCCTTGGCCAGGTCCCAGCCATGGGTGAGGATCTCCTGAACGTAGCCGGAGACCGCGATGCGGCCGGGGACCTTGCCCCAGGGAACCTCGACCAGGGCATCGAGCCTGGCGTCGTCTGCCCAGGCGATCCGGGCGCGGGCAGCTGCGGCACGGTAGGCGTCCAGCCAACCGTCGTCCGGCACGCCGTCCGCACGGGGCTGGACGGCGAGGCCGTCGCCGCCCTCGCCGATGACCGCGATCCGGGTCAGGCCGCCGACCATGTGGCTGAGCAGGGCGCGGACGTCGTATTCCGGGCAGGGCGTGGGCAGGCCGAGCTGGCCTTGGCCGACCGCGGCGACGATCGATTCGGTCTGGGCGATCGCCCGCGCGTGGATCGGGCGGGGGTCCGGGATGTTTGCTGTGTTCGTCATGGTCATCACCCTGGCAGGTAACCATGACAGATAGCGTCATATTTTAGAGGACATGAAATCGGGTCGTCTGCTCGAGATGCTGCTGCTCCTGCAGGCCCGCGGCCGGGTGACCGCGGCCGAGCTTGCCGACCGGCTCGAGGTGTCGCCGCGCACCGTGTACCGGGACGCCGAGGCGCTGTCGTCGGCGGGGGTGCCGGTCTACACCGAGCGGGGACGCGCCGGGGGCATCGCGCTGCTGCCCGGGTACCGGACGGACGTGACCGGATTGACGCGGGACGAGGCGCGGGCGCTTTTCGTGCTGACCACCGGCGGGGTGCACGAGGACCTGGGCCTGGCAGCCGCCGCCCGTTCGGCCATCTTGAAGGTGATGCGGGCGGTGCCTGCACCCTTCCAGCCCGCCGCCGCGGCGACCAGCCAGCGGATCCTGGTGGATCCCGCCGGGTGGATGCGGGGGCGGGAGGCGGCCGGGTCGCTCGGCGTGCTGCAGGCGGCGGTGTTCAGCGAGCGGCGGCTGCGGCTGCGGTACCGCGGCAGCGGGCAGCGCGAGGCGAGCGAGCGGGTGGTGGACCCGTACGGGCTCGTGTGCAAGGCCGGGATCTGGTACCTGGTGGCGGACCAGGAGGGCGAGGCGCGGCTGTTCCGGGCGTCACGGGTGGTGTCCGCGGCGGTGGACGAGGCGCCGGTGCGGCGGCGGGACGGGGTGGAGCTTGCGGGGCTGTGGGAGGAACTGCGGCGGCAGGTGGAGGAGCGGCCCGCGGAGATCCGGGTGGTCGCACGGGTGCGGCGGGAGTGGCTGGACATGTTCCTGCGGATGAACGAGGCGCATCTGGTGGACGGGGACAGCCCGGAGGAAGGGGACAGCCCGGAGGACGGGGACAGCCCGGAGGACGGGGACAGCCCGGAGGACGGGGACGCGGACGAGGAGTGGGCCCGGGTGCGGCTCCGGTTCGCGGCGGTGATGGCGGCGCGGACGCTGCTCAGCTACGGCGCGAACGTGGAGGTGGTGTCACCGCCGGAGGTGCGGGCCGACCTTGCCCAGGTGGCGGCGGAGGTGGTGGCGCAGTACGGTATCGAACACGCGTTTGGTAGACTGCCCGGGTGAGCGTTTCGGTTCAGGAGTCGCTGCTTGACGTGGGGTCCGAGCCCGCGTTCGGGCCGCTCGGGGCCGCGGTGCGGCGGACGCGGCTGGCCCGCGGCGCCTGGGTCGACGTCCGGCCTGGCTGGCTATCGGGCTCGGGGGACGTGTTCTCCCGGCTGCTCGAGGCGGTGCCGTGGCGGGCGGAGAAGCGGCACATGTACGACCGGGTGGTGGCCGTGCCGCGGCTGCTGTGCTTCTACGGCGAGGACGCGCCGCTGCCCGATCCCGTGCTCGCGGCGGCGCGGCGCGCGCTGAACGCCCACTACGGCGCGGAGCTCGGCGAGGAGTTCCGCACCGCGGGACTGTGCCTGTACCGGGACGGACGGGACAGCGTGGCGTGGCACGGCGACACGATCGGGCGGGGCCAGACCGAGGACACCATGGTCGCGATCTTGTCGCTCGGCACGCCGCGGGCGCTGATGCTGCGGCCGCGCGGCGGCGGGGACGCGCTGCGCTACGAACTCGGGCACGGCGACCTGATCGTCATGGGCGGCAGCTGCCAGCGGACCTGGGAGCACGCGATACCGAAGGCATCGCGGGTCGTCGGGGCGCGGATCAGCGTGCAGTTCCGGCCGCGCGGGGTGCGCTGACCGGGGTGGCTCGGGACCCGTTTCATGATCGTGGCCAGAAATTGGTAAATATAACCGAAAACTGGCCATGATCATGGTGTCGCCCCTTGGGGGTGCTAGGTTACGGGCGGGGCGC
>JASHTQ010000383.1 GCA_030040475.1 Streptosporangiaceae bacterium | reverse complement strand
GCTGCTGACGATCACGAAATTCCCTAGTCAGGGGCCTGCCGCGATCAGGTAATTCCCTACCCTCTCGATCAGAGTGTCCCTGGGGCGCCGGCGGGCGTGGCAGGGGTTCCGTTCCTGGTCCTTCGAGCTGAGTGTGTTCTTCGTCCGCTTCTGGACGGAGGGCCGAGATGGCAAGGAGGACGTTCACCATGGTCGATGTCACGGAGATCTTGCAGCACTGGTATGCGGGACGGCCGAAGGTCGAGGTCGCGCGGAGCCTGGGGGTGGACGCCAAGACCGTCCGCCGGTACGTGGCCCCGGCGGAGGCGGCCGGGATGACGCCGGGCGGCCCGCCGGTGACCGAGGAGCAGTGGCGGGCGCTGGCCCGGCAGTGGTTCCCGGAGATCGCCGGCACCGCGATCCGGCAGGTGTCCTGGCGGGAGATCGCGGTTCACCACGACCGGATCGCCGGGCTGCTCGGCGTGGTCCCGGTGTCGGTGATCCACCAGCGGCTGGCCGACGAGCAGGGACTGGAGGCCAGCGTGGCCAGCGTGCGCCGGTACGTGCGGGCGCATTTCCCGGCCGGCGCGCGGGCCGCGGAGGTGCGGATGGCCCGGCCGCCGGTGCCGCCGGGGGCCGAGGCCCAGGTGGATTACGGGTACCTGGGGCTGTGGCCTGATCCGTCGACGGGGCGGCGGCGCCGGCTGTGGGCGTTCTCGATGGTGCTGCCGTTCTCGCGGTACCTGTTCGTCCGCCCGGCCGTCAGCATGACTCAGCGGGCCTGGGTGGAGGCGCACGTGGCCGCGTTCGAGTTCTTCGGCGGCGTCCCGCGGCGGCTCGTGCCGGACAACCTGAAGGCCGGGGTCTGCAAGCCGGACCTGTATGACCCGAAGATCAACCGCGGGTATGCCGAGCTGGCCTCGTACTACGGGATACTGGTCGACCCGGCGCGGGCCTACCATCCGCGGGATAAAGCTGTCATCGAGGCGCACCAGCGGTATATCCGGTCCAGCTTCTTCGCCGGGCGCAGCTGGAGTTCGCTGGCTGCGATGACCGCCGACGCCGAGAAGTGGTGCGTGCAGGTCGCCGGGCAGCGGCGGCCACGGCCGCTGGAGGGCCGCACCGTGGCGGAGGTATTCGCCGCCGAGGAGGCGCCGACGCTGCGGCCGCTGCCGGAGCAGCCGTTCGAGCCGGCCACCTGGAGCCGGCCCAAGGTGGCCCCGGACGCGCACGTGATCGTGGGCCGCGCCTTGTATTCAGTGCCGTGGCGGCTGATCGGCAAGCGGCTGGACGCCCGGGCCACCGCCGGCATGGTGGAGTTCTACCTGGACGGCGAGCTGGTCAAGACCCACGCCTTCCAGCCGCGGGGGCGGCGCACCGACTGGGCCGACCTGCCCGAGCACAAGGCCGGGTTCTTCATGCGCACCCCAGGATGGTGCCAGGCCCAGGCGGGAATGGTCGGCCCGGCGTGCGCCGCGCTGGTCGGGGAGCTGCTGTCGGTAAATGCCCTGTTCCGGCTCCGGCAGGCCCAGGGCGTGCTGCGGCTGGGCCAGCGGCACGGCGACGGGCGGCTGGAGGCGGCCTGCGCCCGCGCCATCGAGGCCGGCGACCCGTCCTACCGCACCGTCAAGGGCATCCTGGCCGCGGGCACCGAGCGCGACGGCGTCCAGCCGCCGCTGCCCGGCATCACGGCGCCGGCCTGGCTGCGCGGCCCGGCCGCGTTCGGCGAGGAGCAGCAGTGACCGCCGCCGGGACCCCGGCCGGGCTCGCCCCGGCCCTCAAGGCGCTGGGCCTGTCCGGCATGCTCGACACGATCGGCGCCCGGCTGGCCGAGGCCCGCGCCGGGACCCTCGGCCATGCCGAGTTCCTCCAGGTCCTGTGCGAGGACGAACTCGCCCGCCGCGACGCCGCCAAGATCACCCGGCGGATCAGGGCCGCCCGCTTCCCGGCCGGCGCCACCCTGGAAGAGTTCGACTTCGGCTACAACCCCAAGCTCCCCGCCGCGCAGATCCGCGACCTGGCCCGGCTGGAGTTCATCGCGGCCGGAGAAGGGGTGATCGCCTACGGCCCGGTCGGCACCGGCAAGTCCCACCTGGCCGCCGCGCTGGGCCACCAGGCCTGCCGCCGCGGCCACGACGTCACCTTCACCACCTGCTCCAGGCTGCTGGCCCACCTGGCCGGCGGGCACGCCGACCGCAGCTTCGAGACCCGCATCCGCAAGCTCGCCAAGCCCGCCGTGCTGATCGTCGACGACTTCGCCATGCGGGAGTTCACCGCCGCCCAGGCCGACGACCTCTACGAACTGCTGACCGAGCGGATCGGCCGCCCCGGCCGGTCACTGATCCTGACCTCCAACAGGTCACCAGCGGACTGGTACCCGCTGTTCCCCAACGCGGTCGTCGGCGAGTCCATCCTGGACCGGGTCCTCAACGCCAGCCACCACCTGCTGCTGGACGGCAAGAGCTACCGGCCCCGGCGCCGCCCCGGCCAGGGCAGGACCACCCCCACGGGGCCGCGCCCGCCATGACCGCAAGGTGGCGGCTGCGCCGCCGCCCGCTCCGCGAGGCTGCCGCGATCCAGGCTGGGGGACACGCCGCGCAAGGGTACGGGGCCGCCCCTCCGGCCTCAAGGCTGCTCCGCATCGCCTACGGCGACGGCCCCTGCGGGGCCGGCCTTGACCCCGGAGACCACTGCGGCCCCTCAGGCAGGAAACACCGGCAGGCCCAGCCTGCCCAGCCCCGGCACGGCGCGTCCGACGACAGGTGCACGGCGCCACCGATGACCCCCGCATTGACGAGAGGAAGGCAGCAACTGCACCATCAACACCAGGACCAGGTGCGGAATTACGTGATCGCAGTCCTCGGGAAATAGCTGATCGTCGGCACGCCTCAGCCGCCCGCCCCGCCCCGCCGCCCCGCCCGCCCCCGGCGCCCCCGCGCCGGGGGCCGACCCACGCCCACGCCAGCAACCACAGCCAACCCGCAACCCGACCGCGGGAAAGGGCACCGGGGCCACGGCGACCGGCTCCGCGGAGTCAATGGCGCCTTGGGTCCGCAGAGGTACTTACCTGCGGGGATACCTGACGAGGACGATCAGCGCCACCCTTACCGGCCCCGCATCAGCCTTGGCTTCGGCGAAGCCACGGGGTGAGCGTTCCAAAGTAACGTGCGCGTGTGGCGGGCCCTGGATGTGGTCCGGTGCCCGTCCGCGGCGATCCGGCCGCGCCCGCCGGCCCTGCAGCCCCTGCGGTCACTCGGTCACCAGGCCCGGCCGCAACGGTGTAAGGACGTAGCGGCTGTAACCGCCACGATGTAAGGCTGTTGCGCCGGGACGGGGCCGACGGGCAGGACCGCGGAGCCGGGCAGGCACGGCCCCGGGCTTGCAGCACCCTTACCGCAGCAGAGGCAACCACACCAACCATTGCAATTCAGGCGGCCGGGTGGGTCTCTGCAGGCCTCTGGGCGAAGCCGCCGCTGCGAAATGAAACCCCGCTTTCAGCACACTGGGAGGTACTGGAACCCGGGTTTCATTTCCCTCGGGCCGCGGCCCGGAGGCCCCGGCTGCACCACAAGCCACTCAGCGGCACGCTGGCACCACATCTGGGGGGGCCGCGGAGGGACGAAGCGGGCCACTGCTACCGAAGAGCGGACCCTAGGGCACGGCAACGCACTAGGCGGCGCGGGGCAACGCCGCGCATGGGGTGGGTTGCGCTAGTACTATTCAGCGGGTGATTGCGGTGGGCTTACGACTGATTACAGAGAGTCCGTAAGCGAGTCGCGGGGGCGGGTTTCACGAAATGGGGGACATTATGCGGGGCGGGCGTAGCACGCGGGGCGGACGAGTCGCGGCGGTGATAACCGCAGCGGCGTTGTCGGTGGGGTTGACCGGCGGGTCTGCCAGCGCGTCCACGCGAGCGACGGCTGCCGCGGCTGCGGCCGGGCACGGGAACACGGCGGAGCTGAGGGGCACGGCTGCGGCCGGGCACGGGAACACGGCGGAGCTGAGGGCCGCGGCTGCGGCGGCGGAGCATAGCGTCAGCACGCCGCCGCGGCTGGGGGAGGTTCGGCCGGTGATCGCTTACGTGGCGAACGTCGGGGCCAGCGGGGCCGGGACGGTGACGCCGATCAAGACCTCGACGGAGTCGCCGGGCACGCCCATCGACGTCGGCGAGGACCCCAGCGTGGTCGCGATCACGCCGAACGGCAACACCGCGTACGTGCTCAACCAGGACTCGGACACGGTGACGCCGATCCAGACCGCCACCGGCACCGCGGGGCCGGCGATCTCGGTGGGCAGCGAGCCGGCCGCCATCGCCTTTACCCCGGACGGGAAGACCGCTTACGTGGCCAACGCGGCCTCCGGCACGGTGACCCCGATCAAGACCGCCACCAACACCGCCGGAGCGCCGATTACCGTCGGCAGCTATCCGAGCGCGATCGCGATCACCCCGGACGGCAGCACCGCCTACGTGGCCAACTCCGGCTCCGGCACGGTGACCCCGATCAAGACCGCCACGAACACCGCCGGCGCGCCCATCACGCTGAGCGCCTACCCGGCCGGCATCGCGATCACCCCGGACGGGAAGACCGCCTACATCATCGGCGACACCGAGTACTCAGGCAGCGTCACGCCGATCACGACCGCGACCAACAAGGCGGGCACCGCCATCCCGCTCAGCGGCTACCCGAGCGCGATCGCGATCACCCCGAACGGGAAGACCGCGTACGTGGTCGGCGCCGGTTCGGCCAACGGCACGGTCACCCCGATCGCGGTCGCCACCAACAAGGCCGGCACCGCCATCAACGTGGGCAGCAATCCTTCGGCCATCGCGATCACGCCGAACGGGGCCACCGCCTACGTGCTCAGCGACGGCGTGGCCTCCTGCTCGGGCCAGGTGACGCCGATCACGACCGCGACCAACACCGCGGCCGGGGCCATCCAGATCAGCGCCGAGCCGACCGCAATCGCCTTCACGCCGGACGGGAAGACCGCGTACGTCGTCGACGACTACTGCGACCTGACCCCCGGCGCGGTGACGCCGATCACGACCGCGACCAACGCGGTCGGCGCGCCGGTGCCGGTCGGCGTCTACCCCCGTGCCATCGCCATTACGCCGTAACAGAAGACTCCGGGAGTTTCCGCCCCATGCCCCTGAAGCGCGTTCCCCGGCTGGCCGACGTGGGCATCGCGGCGGTCATCGTGCTGCCCGCGCTCGGCCAGGCGGCCTCGACCGGCGGGACGCCGACGATGCTGTACGGCACGCTCGACACAGCGGCTAGCACCGCGGCCGCCGAATCCGCGGCAGGCGTCGGGATGGCCATGTTCGAGTTCGACTGGGCCGGCTTCGAGCCGGAGCAAGGCACGTTCAGCTCCTCGTACCTGGCCAGCATGAAGGCAGACCTGGACGCCTACCAGGCCGCGGGGATGGACATAACCCTGGGCCTTGGCCTGCAGGACCCGCCAGCCTGGGTGTTCAAGCTGGCCGACGCCACCTACGTGGACCAGGACAACCAGGTCTCCACCGAGGCCGACTTCGTCTTCAGCGCGGCGGTCCGCGCCGCCGCGGACACCTACCTGGCGCAGGTCGCCGCGAGCATTCCGCTGTCGGACTTCTGGGCCATCCGGCTGACGTCCGGCGGCGACGACGAGATGGTCTACCCGGGCACGGGGACCTACTGGGCGTTCAACTCCTCGGCGCTCAGCGGAAACGGCCTGCCCGCCGGCCTGACCGCGAACCCGTACCCGTCCTGGATCCCCGGCACCGCCGGCCTGACCCCGGCCGAGGTCAGGCAGTGGGTGACCTGGTACGTCGGCGGCCTGGACAACGTCACCGACTGGCAGATGCAGGAGCTGAACGAGCTCGGCTTCACCGGCTACTACGAGACCGTCACCCCCGGCTCGGGCACCCGCCCCGACGTGCTGGCCGAGCAGGAGCAGCAGGACCTGCCGGACGGCACCACCGGCGTGGGCGCCGTCTGGAACGTCTACTACGCCAAGCTCTGGTACAAGAGCCGGGTCATCGCCTACGTCTCCTCCGTCGCCGACGACTCCGGTGGTAACGACACCTGCCAGCCGTCCGACGACTCGCTGCCGCTCGGCTCGCCGGCGATGGACTCCTGGTCGGCCACCCGCTGGATCGCCCGTATCGCCAACGAGTACGGCATGCTGGTCGGCGGGGAGAACCCCGGCTACGGCCAGCCCGCCAGCCTGGACACCTTCTACACCAACGTCTCGGCGACCGGGGAGATGGCCGTCGCGCTTGCCCAGGCCCGGTCCTGCGGGTTCACCGTCTTCTACTGGGCACACGACACCAACCTGTGGAGCGACATCGTGCCGTTCACGACGTACGCGGCGATGATCGGCTGAGGTTCGTGAGGGCGGGAGTCGAGCCACGGATCGTTCGGCATAAAAAAGGGCGTTACGGGGCTCGGCCGGGCCGGGCGGGACCGGGGGCGCGGTGCGGCGGCGGTCGGGTTGGGGCGGGCGGGGGTCAGCGACCCCTGGTGAGCAGGCGGCGGAAGGCCAGGGTGCCGGCGCCGAGCACGATCGCGGCGGCGCCCAGGGCGAACAGCAGGCCGTCCTGGAACCCGGCGGTGCCGCCGCCGCCCGTCTGCGGGGCCGCGACGGGGGTGCTAGCGGCCGGGGTCGGCGTCTGGGTATGCGTCACCGTCGGGGTGGGCGTCGCGGTGGCAGTGGCGGTCGCGGTCGCGGTGACGGTGGTCGTCGGGGTCGGCGTCGGCGTGGTCGTGACGGCGGAACTCGCGGTGGAACTCGCGGTCGGCGAGCCGGAATTGGACGGCGAAAGGGTGACCGGGGGCGACGTGGTCGACGTGCACGCGGAGATCGCCACCAGGGCGAACAGCGTCAGGGCGCCGTAGCCGATGACGGCCAGCCTCGCTCGCAGCGCCGCCGCGATCGTGGTGCGCACCTTCATCGAACCTCCTCATGCGCCCGGGGGCATGGCGTCGGAACCGGCAGCGGAACGGGAAAGCGCGTGGCCAGCCCGGTTCGGGCCGACCCGGGTAGGCGATGACAGGTCAGGAAAACGCCGGCCGACATAAAGGTAATGCCCGCGGACGGCCCAGACATGCAATGGCCTGTTCATCACTGGAATATTAGGCTAGGAGTACACCCTCGGGAAGATACAGCAAGGGACAACGGCATTGGGGGATGGCGGGCAGTGGCGGCGTATAGCCGGGTTTCGGGTCGTCGTTTCCTGGCCGCAAGCCGGGCTTGCTCCCCCGCCGCGCAGGCCGCTGAGCCTTGTGGCGCGGATGGCAGGGGTGTTCGGCTGCCTGCTGATCGTGGGCGGGCTCGCGGCGATGGGTTTTGTGCTCGCTTCGCAGGTGCACGCGCCGCAGCCCGGCTTGTCGGCCGCTGGCCGGATCGGGGGCGCTGGCGGGCTGTCGCTGTCGCGTTCGGTGCCTGTGTCCGTGGATATCCCGGCCATCGGCGTTCACTCCAGGCTGTTGCATCTCGGGCTCAACGCCGACGGGACGATCCAGGTCCCGTCGCTTTACACCAGTGCCGACGAGGCGGCATGGTACAAGTACTCGGCCACTCCCGGCCAGATCGGCGCCTCGGTCATCGAGGGTCACGTCGATAGCTATAAGGGGCCCGCGGTCTTCTTCAGGCTCGGCGCGCTGCAGCCCGGAGACACCATCGACGTGACGCTTGCCGATGGGGTCACGGCCATTTTCCGTGTCACCGGCGTGCGTGAGTACCTCAAATCCGCTTTCCCGGCAAAATCCATTTACGGCCCGACCGGCTTCGCCGCGCTGCGGCTGATAACGTGCGGCGGCGCCTTCGACTGGGCCACCGGGCATTACCTCAGTTCCACCGTTGTGTTCGCGTCCCTCGCCTCGTCCCGGCAGCCTGTGCATGCCTGACGGCGGCTGACCGTGGCGCGCCGGGTCCGCGGTGTGTCATGCTGCCCGGCGGGAGGAAGCTATGGATTCCACGTCGGCCGCGGCGGGACTGGCGGTCATCGAGCTGGCCAGGCAGGGGCGGTTCGAGGAGATCACGGAGAGGTTCGCGCCCCGGCTTCGGCCGATGGTGCCCGCCGAGGCACTGCGGGGGGCCTGGGCGGCCGAACTGGCCCGCAACGGCCAGCTCATCTCGGTCGGCGGCGGCGTGGTGACCGAGTCGGCCGGGCCGGGTGGCGGGGTGCTGGTGAAGGTCCCGGTTACCTTCGAGCACGGCACGCTGACGGTCGCGGTGGGGCTGGCCGGCGAGGAGAACTGGATCACCGGGATCCAGCTGCTTCCCGCCAGCGCCCTGGAACCGGCCCTGCCGTGGGAGCCGCCGGGCTATGCCGATGCCGACGCGTTCACCGAGCAGGACGTTTCGGTCGGCGACGGGCCGCTGGCCGTGGGCGGGACGCTGAGCCTGCCGCGGCGTCGTGACGGGCCGGTGCCCGGGGTGGTGCTGCTGGCGGGGTCGGGGCCGCAGGACAGGGACGAGACCATCGGGCGGAACAAGCCGCTGAAGGACCTCGCCTGGGGGCTGGCCAGCGCCGGGGTGGCGGTGCTCCGCTTCGACAAGGTGACCTTCGCGCACCCCGAGCAGGTCGCGGAGAACCGCGGATTCACGCTGGCCGACGAGTACGTGCCTTCCGCTGTGGCCGCTCTCGGTGTGCTGGCCGGGCACGCGGGGCGGATCTTCGTGGCCGGGCACAGCCTGGGCGGGACCGTGGCGCCGCGGGTCGCGGACGCCGCCCTGTCCTCGGCGGCCGGACCCTCGGTGGCCGGGCTTGTCATCCTGGCCGGCGGGGCGCAGCCGATGCACTGGGCCGCGGCGCGGCAGTTCCGCTACCTCGCCTTGCTTGGCGCTTCGGATGCCGCGGCGGTCGCCGCCCGGCCGGCGCTGGACGTGATCGAAAGGCAGGCACGGGCGGTGGACGACCCGGGCCTGTCGGAGGCGACGCCGGATAGCGAACTGCCGTTCGGCGTGCCCGCGGCGTACTGGCTTGACGTGCGGGCATACGACCCGGCCCGGACCGCCGCGGAGCTGAGCCTGCCGATGCTCATCGTGCAGGGCGGCCGCGACTACCAGGCCACCGTGGCCGATGACCTGGCCCGGTGGAAGGACGCGCTCGACGGCAGGCCCGACGTCACGTTCCGGGTCTACGAGGCGGACAACCACCTGTTCTTCCCCGGGTCCGGGCCGTCGACGCCGGCGGAGTACGAGCCCGCCCAGCACGTCGACGCCGAGGTCGTCGCGGGGATCGCGGCGTGGATCGGGTCGGCGTTTCCGAGCTCGGGCTAGGCGCGCTGGCGCTGCCTGAGCTTGCGGTTCTTGATCCGGTTGCCGCAGGTGGCCATGTCGCACCAGGCGCCGACGCGGCTGTGCGAGCGGTCGTAGAAGGCCCACTGGCAGTCCGGGTTGCCGCAGGCCTTCAGCCGCGACCAGGTGCCGTCGTGCTGCGCGTCGCGGATCACCAGCAGGAGGGTGAGCAGGGCTGGCTCGATACCTTCGGCTCCGGCTCCGGCTCCGGCTCCGGCCTCGGCGGGTGCCGGGCCTAGGCTGACCCGCCCGTCGGGCTCGAGGTCGAGGACGGGCCTGGACGCCTGGGCGGCGGCGTGTACCGGGTCCAGGACCTCGGGCGCGGGCGGCGGGCCGCCGGCGTTGGTCACCAGTAGCGCCCGGATGCCCTCGCGCACGGCGCGGGCCAGGTGCAGCTCGGCGGGTTCCGGCGCGCGCGGCGCGCTCCACAGGCCGGCCTCGGTCAGCCAGCCGCGCGCGGTGGCGGGATCGAGGAGCAGGTCGGAAGCGCGGTCGCCGTCCCAGGTGTTGACGAAGGACTGCACGAGCAGCAGCGGCTCCGGGGCCGGCTTGGTCTCGATCTCCGGCACCCACGACGGCATGGTCATGCCCCCTAGCCTATCACTTGTGACCTCTCAATTGGTTTGACCGGTCTCCTGGTGACTTCTAAACTGGTTTTAGTAGTCACGATTTCTCTGGGCACGGGATCGGCGGACTGATGGGAGGCACGTCATGGTGATCCTGCTCGGGCTGGCGGCGGCGGCGCTCTACGGCTGCGGCGACTTCATCGGCGGGATGGCGAGCCGCAGGGTTCCCGTGCTGACCGTGCTCATGCTGGCCGAATCGGCGGGCTCCGTGGTCGCGCTCGCCGCCGCGGTCCTGTGGTCGGGGCCGGTCGGCGTGGCCGACCTGACCGGGCTGGCCTGGGGAGCCGGCGCCGGGCTGGCGGGCGGGTTCGGGCTGATCATGTTCTACACCGGCCTGGCGACGGGGCCGATGAGCGTCGTGGCGCCGGTCTCCGGGCTGGTGTCCACGATCCTGCCGGTCGCGGTGGCGCTGGCCGAGGGCGAACGGCCCGGGGCCGACGTGTACGCGGGCGCGTTGCTGTGCCTGGTGGCGATCGTGCTGGCTAGTTCGGCGGGCGGGGACGACGGTGGTGGCGAGCG
Organism: Streptosporangiaceae bacterium; assembly: GCA_030040475.1. The sequence goes on along the minus strand of JASHTQ010000383.1, from coordinate 10,620 downwards.
GTTGCCGCGCCGTGCCGGTGATACGGGTCGCGCGGGTGAGTTGGGTCGCGCGGGGCGGGCGGGGCGTACCGGCCGGGCGCTGGCCTGGGGCGTCGGGGCCGGCGGCTGGTTCGGCCTGTTCTTCCTGCTGATCAGGGACGCCGGGCAATCGGGGACGCTGTGGCCCGTGGCGTCCGCGCGGGTCGGCGAACTGGCGAGCGTGGTCGTCGCGCTCGTGGTGCTGCGGCCCGTCCTCCGGCGGCGCGGCCCGCGGCGGCGCGGCCTGGGCCAACGCGGGCCGGGCCTACGCGGAGCCGGTTCGAGCGGAGCCGGTTCGAGCGGAGCCGGTTCGAGCGGAGGGGACGGCCGGCTGCTTGTGGCGGCGGCCGGGGCGGGCACGATCGATGTCGTCGCGAACATCTGCTACGTGACGGCAGCAAGGACGGGAATGTTCGGCCTGGCCGTCGTGCTGGCCTCGCTCTATCCCGGGGTCACCGTGCTGCTGGCCAGGACGGTGCTCGGCGAGCGGCTGCGCTGGGTGCAGCGGGCCGGCCTTGCGCTCGCGGCGATCGGCATCCTGCTCGTCGCGTCGTAAGATCCGGCCAGCTCGCCGCGCCTGGTTCACGGAGTTCCGGAGATGTCCATCTGCACCGTGGCGGCCGAGCAGTTCAGCGTGGCATTGCTCGCGGCCGGGATATGCAGGGCCACGCTGCCGGTCCACGACGTGGCGGTCCACGACCCGCTCTCCACCTTCGCGCCCTGGACCTGGAGGTGGATCTGCATGGTGTCGGTCAGCTTGATCTTGCCGCTGCTCCCGGTACAGTACCCGCCAACCGTCGTGTTCCCTGAGTAACTTGCGCCCGAGTGGGTGAGAGAGGCAGTAGTGAACGGGGTTCCGTTGAGGCTGCCTGCCACGCTCACGTTGCACGAAACGGCCGCGCAGGCCGGGGTGAAGGTCCAGGAGTCACTCCACGTTTGTCCTACTTTCGCGTTCGCGTTACTGGAGGCGGACAGGACCTTCCAGTGGACGTTCCACGCCTGGTCCAGGACACCCGCGGACACCGGCGGGGTAACGGTGGCCACGGTCAGCACCGAGGACCTGGGGGACCTCTTGTTGCCGCGGACCGCGAACACCTGGAACCGGAAGGTGGTGGCGGGGGGAAGCCCTGTCTCACGGAAGTAGGTGGTGGTGCCGGGGACCTGGCCCACGGGCTGGCCGTTGCGAAGGATCTTGTAGACGGTGGGCTCGGGGCCGGTCGCCGGGCTGGACCAGCGGATCGCCACCGAGGTCGTGGTCGCCGCATCGAGCACTAGCCCGGCCGGTTTCAGCACCGGCGGGGGGCTCTTCCACGGAGCGATGACGACCAGCGCGACGGCCGCGGCAACCACGGCCGCGCCGACGGCGGTCAGGGCCAGCCGCAGGCGGCTGAGGTGCTTCAGATTCCCAAGGTGCCGGGCGCGCTCCGGCTCGCGAGATACCTGGTAAGGCTGGCCCTGGTGCGGCTGGCCCTGGTACGACTGAGACGCCTGCGCGTTCTGAGACGGCTGGTAATTCTGAGTTGCCTGGTAGTTCTGGGTCGGCTGGTAGTTCTGGGAGGGCTGGCCGCCGGACAGCCCGACGTGCTGCACCGCCTGGCCGGCGACTGCGGGCGCCCCGCCCGACGGCCACAACGCCGCCAGCAGCAGGGCCGCCTCCGCCAGATGCGACCGGCCGCGGCTCTCCCAGTCCGGGCCGTAAGCGCCGGCCGCCGCCGCGTTCAGCCCGGCGACGAAACTGGCCGCGTCCGGCGGCCGGGCCGACGGGTTCTTGGCCATCCCGGCGGCCACCATGGGCCGCAGCGGAGCCGGCACCGGATCCAGCGGCACCGGCTGCGACGTGTGCTGCCACAACAGCGCCTCGGCCGTATCGCCGGTGAACGGCGGGCGCCCGGTCAGGCACTCGTAGAACGTCGCCGTGGCCGCGTACACGTCCGTCGCCGGGGTCGCCCGGCCGCCGGCCAACTGCTCCGGCGGCGCATACGCCAGCGTCCCGGCCGGCATCGGCCGGTCCCCGGCCCGCGCCGCGATCCCGAAGTCGGTCAGCTTGCTGACCCCGTCCCCGCCCACCAGCACGTTCTCCGGCTTGTAATCCCGGTGCACCACGCCGCGCTGATGCACAGCAGCCAGGCCGAGCAGCGACCCCTGCAGCACGACGAGCGCCGCCTCCGCGCTGGTCCCGCCCTGGCGAGACAGGATCTGGCGCAGCGAGACCCCGTCGATCAGCTCCATCACGATCGCCGCGCCGGCCGGCTCCTCGATGTACTCGTACAGCCGGACCACGTTCCGGTCCTGCAGCGAGGCGAGCACTCGCGCCTCGGCGCGGAACATCTCCGCGAACCCCGGGTTATCCAGCAGGCTGCGCCGCAGGTACTTGATCGCTACCTGGATCCCCGAGATGTCGTGCCTGGCCATGACGACCTCGCCGAACCCGCCGAAGCCCAGCACCTTCAGCTCGGTGTATCCGGGCGCTCGCCAGCCTCGCTGAGAAACCTGGCCCTGGCCGGGGGGCGGCGTGGCGAAGGCCGGCGGACTGTAGCTCTCACCCTCTACCGGCGGACTGTAGCTCTCACCCTCTACCGGCGGACTGTAGCTCTCGCCGTCGACCGGGGGGCTCGGTTCGCTCGGCGGCTGCGGCGGGGAGGTGACCTGTGCCCACGACCAAGGCTGCTCGGCCGAATAACGGTCGCCGGAGTCCGGTGTCATGGCGTCCGCTTGCGGGTCCGGGCCCGCCGCGGGATCCTGCCCGGTGCGGGGTGCGCCCTGCGGGTCGCCGGATGGGCCGGTCATCAGTGCTGCCGCTCGCGCAGGTCACGCACGATGAGCGGGGCGCGCCGGGCGTCCCGCGCGTCCCGGGCGGCGGCATCGCGGGCGAGCACCTCTCTGGCAGCGGTTACCAGCACCATCAAATCCCCCATGTCGCGCGACACCTGAAATGTCATCCTGCCGGACGGATCTCCCACCGGGATACTCCCGTCCAGCTCGTAACCGGTCGTGACGAAAGCCCCCCAACCTGATAATCCACCCCAAGACTGCGTTGCGTGTGTGGCCTTGTCAATGGCCCGGATGCTGCAGTCAGGTAAAGGTCCTTCCGCCCGGCGGGCGCTGCCGCGGGACCGCCATGTCAGCGGCCGTCGGCTCCTTCGAGCTGGTCGAGCCAGCCCGTGATGCTTCGGGCCAGCGTCGGCATCGGCAGCGAGCCGTGGTCCAGCACGGCGGCGTGGAACGCGGGCAGCGAGAACTCCGGGCCGAGCCGCCTGCGGGCCTCCTCGCGGATCCGCAGGATCTCGAGCTTGCCGGTGAGATAGGCCAGCGCCTGCCCGGGCATCACCACGTACCGGTCGATCTCGGCGGCCAGGATCTCCCGCGCCATGGGCACGTGCTGCACCAGGAACTCCAGCGCCCGCTCCCGGCTCCAGCCGAACGCGTGTAGGCCGGTGTCCACCACCAGCCTGGCAGCTCGCATCAGCGACGTGCAGAACGAGCCGAGCAGGGCGTGGTCATCGGCGTAGAGCCCGGTTTCCTCGGCCAGCTGCTCGGCGTACAGGCCCCATCCTTCGGAGAACACCGCCAGGCTGCGCTGGCGCTGCAGGGCCGGGAGCTCCGTGAGCAGCTGCAGGCGGGAAAGCTGCAGATGATGCCCGGGCACCGCCTCGTGGAAGGCAACCACCTCGACGTCCCAGCCGGTACCCGGAGTGGGCCGCTCGGTGTTGAACCAGAAGGTGCCCGGCCTGCCGCCGTCCAGGCGCGGCGGGGTGTAGTGCGGCGCCGCGCCGCTGAGCGCCACGACCTCCGGCATGGGTGTCACGGCGCACGGAGGCGGGAGCGGCTGCGGGAAGAACTCCGCCGCCCGCGCCTCGGCTCGCTGCACCGCGACCAGCGCCTCGCCGATGGCCTCCTCCGGCGGGATCTTCCCTGCCGAGTCCCGCAGCGCATCGAATACCTCGTCCAGGCCGGACAGGCCCAGGCTTGCGCCCAGTTCGACGGCCCGGGCCTCCAGCGCGGCGACGTGATCGAGGCCGGTCTGGTGCAGTTGTTCCGCGGAGAGGGGGAGGGTCGTGTAGATCCGGATCGCCCTTGCGTAGTCCTCCTCGCCGCCCGGCAGGTACACGAGCCCGGCTTTTTCTGACGGCCGGGCCCGCGGGAGCAGTTCGGAGACGGCGGAGACCCACCTCGCCAGGGCCGGCCTTATCACCGCTTCGGAGATCGCCTGGCGTTCCTCCGCCCACGCAGCCGCCCCGGCCCAGCCCTGCGGCGGCGCGGGCGACAGTATCGGCCCGATGCCCGGGCCGGCCAGCACACCGTCGGCCCAGGCGATGGCCTCCTCGATGAGCGGCGCCACCGGGAACCGCCCGCGATCGGCTCCGGCCCGGAGCCGGTCGCAGTTCTGGTCGATCCAGGCGCCGCTGCGCCGCAGCCGGGTCAGGTAGGCCTCGGCCGCGTCCGGGTCGAGCAGGACCGTCCGGGCGGCAGCCGCGAGGAAGGCCGCAGGCCCCGAGTACGGCATCGCGGTGACGGTGTACTCCGCCCGGGCCATGTCGATGGTCTCGAGCTCGTTGGTGGCCGCCTCCTTCGTGCAGTCGAGCGTCACGGCGTCGGCGGGGGTAAGCGGCCCGGACTCGAGCGCGGCCGCCTCTTCCAGGTACCGGACGATTTCGGCCCGCCAGGCCTGCTGGCCCTGCTCGCTCTCGTCAGGGACCAGATCGTCGTACCCGGGTATGCCGTACATGGAGGCCGTGAACGGGTTCTCCTCGAGCCAGCGCCGGTGAAAGCGGTCCGCCAGGTCACGCACCGGGGCTGCACGGCCATCCGTGTCGGTCATTAATCCCCCTTGAACGTCGATGGGCTGCCCTGCCAGAGCTTAGGCGGTCGGTCTTCGTGCCAGCGCCTCCGGTCAGACAGGTAGTGAGTGTGGCACCGCATACCCAAACCGGTATGCGGTGCCACACCGATTACCTACGCGGCCGTGTGAGGCTGGGGCGGGTGGGACGAGTGGGGCTTGTGTGGCGGGTTAGGCGAGTTCGGCGGCCCAGTCGCGGGTCTGGAGGGAGTCGCGGACGTGGGCGAGGAAGCGGGAGCCCGTGACGCCGTCGAAGGCCCGGTGGTCGTAGGAGAAACCCAGGATGGTCATGTAGTGGACCGCGATCGCGTCGCCGACGGCTGTGGGGCGGCGGGAGACCATGTTGGTGGACAGGATCGCGGCGTTCGGCTGGTTGATGATGGGCATCGAGGCGTAGTCGCCGAGCGGGCCCGGGTTCGTGATCGTGAACGTGGAGCCGCTCAGGTCGTCGATCGTCGCCTGGCCTGACCGGGCCTTGTCGGCGGCGGCGCGGATGGCGCGGGCGAGGCCGCGCAGGCTCAGGCCGTCGGCGTCGCGGATCACCGGCACCGTCAGGCCCTGCTCGCTGAGGTCGACGGCGATACCGAGGTGGACGTAGTGGTGCAGGGTGATGGTCTTGGCCTGCATGTCCACCGAGGAGTTGACGGCGGGGACCGCGCGCAGCGCGTCGCAGACCGCGCGGGCGATGAACGGGAGGTAGGTGAGCGAGATGCCTTCCTCCGCGCGGAAGCGCTCCCTGTGGCGGCTGCGCACCTCCTCCACCGCCTGCATGTCGACCTCGACCGAGGACCAGACGTGCGGAGCGACCCGCAGCGACTCGGTCATCCGCTCGGCGACGGCGAGCCGGATCCGGGACATCGGCTGCACCTCGTCCCGCGGGTTGCGGCTCGCCGCGGCGATCGCGGCCTGCACGTCCTCGCGCATGATCCGCCCGTGGATCCCCGAGCCGTTGACGGTGGCCAGATCGACGCCATGCTCGGCCGCCAGCTTCCTGACGACCGGCGACAGCAGAGGCTTGCCGACGACCATAGTCGACGATGAGGGCGCGGGCGGGGGTGCGGGCGGGGGCGCGAGGGTTGCGGCGGCGGACGGCGGGGCTGTAGCGGCGGGGGACGGGGCGGCGGGAGACGGCAAGGACGAGGCGGCGGCGGACGGCGGGGCTGTAGCGGCGGGGGACGGCAAGGACGGGGCGGGGGCGGCGGTTGGCGCGGCGGGGGCGGTCGATGGCTCGAGGGCTTCGGCGGGGGTGCCGATTTTGGCTAGGGGGGCGCCGACGTCTACGGTTTCGCCTTCGGGGACGAGGATCTCCAGGACGGTGCCGGCGTAGGGGCTGGGGATCTCCGAGTCGACCTTGTCGGTGGAGACCTCCAGCAGGGGGTCGTCGAAGTTGACCGGGTCGCCGACGGCCAGCAGCCATCGGCTGACGGTGCCCTTGGTAACGGTCTCGCCTAGCTTGGGCATCTTGAAGATGTCGGCCATGCCGGGGTCCTTTCGAAGGCCGCTACGAGGTCGCCACCCGGCGCAGCGTGTCGATGATCTCGGGGAGCTGGGGGACGGCGGCGTCCTCGAGCGCGGGGCTGGTCGGGATCGGGGTGTTCTTGCCCGCGATGCGGACCACCGGGCCGTCCAGGTTCCAGAAGCACTCCTCCTGGACGGTCGCGGCGATCTCGGCGCCGTAGCCGAGGCGGCGGGCGTCCTCGTGCAGCACCACCGCGCGCGAGGTCTTGTGCACCGACGCGGCGATCGTCGCGACGTCGAGCGGGACCAGCGTGCGCAGGTCGACGACCTCGACCGAGATGCCCTCCCCCGCCAGCTTCTCCGCGGCCTCCAGGCCCTGGTGCACGCCGACCGAATAGGTCAGCAAGCTCACGGCGGTTCCCTCGCGGACCACCGCGGCCGAGCCGATCGGCACCGGGTCAAGGGACAGCGGGCCCGGCACCTCGATCCGCCGGTACAGGTACTTGCTCTCCAGGTAGAGCACCGGGTTGTTGTCGCGGATCGCGCTGATCAGCAGGCCCGCGGCGTCCTGCGGGGTCGCGGGCGCGACGATCTTCAGGCCGGGAATGTGGCCGAAGTACGCCTCGATGCTCTGCGAATGCGTGGGCCCGGCCCGAAGCCGCGCGCCAAAAGGAGCGCGGAACGTGATCGGGATCGGGTTCCCCGTCCGGTAGAAGTGCCGCGAGCAGTTGTTGATGATCTGGTCGAACGCGCACGAGATGAAGTCGGCGAACTGGAACTCCACCACCGGCCGCAGGCCCATCAGCGCCGCGCCGCAGGCCAGCCCGGTGAAGCCGGACTCGGCGATCGGCGTGTCCACCACCCGCTGCGGGCCGAAGCGGTCGAGGAACCCGCGGGTCACCTTGAACGCGCCGCCGAACTGCCCCACGTCCTCGCCGAGCAGGAACACGTCGGGATCGGCGTCCATCTCGCTGGCCAGCGCCTCGGCGATCGCGTCGAGGTAGCTGACCGTCTCAGCCGGCATAGACCCGGGCCTCCTCGTGGTCGGGTTCGGGCATCGGCATGCCGAGGGCCTTGTTCCTGTGCTCGAGGGCGACGTCGCGGGCTCGCTCGAGCACCGCCGCCACCCCGTCGGCGGCCAGGATGCCGAGCTCGACCAGGCGCGCGCCGGCCTCCTGGACGGGGTCGCGCTTGGCCCACTCCTGGATCAGCTCCCGCGGCACGTAGTCGGCCGGGTCGTGCTCGGCGTGCCCGTGCATGCGCAGCGTGACCGCCTCGAGGAGGGACGGGCCGGCCCCGGCGCGGGCGCGGGCGACCGCGGCCGCGGCGGCCTCGTGCACCGCGAACACGTCGATGCCGTCGACCCGGACGCCCGGCATCCCGTACGCGACCGCCTTGGTCGCGAAGTCCGCGGCCGCGGTGGTGTGGGTGAGCGGGGTGGAGTAGGCGAACTGGTTGTTCTCCACCACGAACACGACGGGCAGCCGCATCACCGAGGCGAGGTTGAGCGCCTCGTGGAAGTCGCCGCGGCTGGTCGCGCCGTCGCCGCAGTACGCCATCGCCACGCCGTCGGTGCGCCGGTACCTCAGCGCGAACGCCGCGCCCGTCGCGATCGGGTAGTTGTTCGGGATGTGGCTGACCGGGTTGATGATGTTCAGGTCGAGCCTGCCGTAGTGCAGCGTGCCGTCCCGGCCGCCGGTCGGCGAGGTCGCCTTGCCCATGAAGCTGGCCATCACCTGCCACGGCTCAAGCCCGCGCCACAGGTGGACGCCGAGGTCGCGGTGCAGCGGGGCGACGACGTCGGTGGGGCGCAGCGCGGCGGCGGTGCCGACGGCGATCGCCTCGTGCCAGTGCCCGGTGTACAGCGAGCCGAGCAGCTCGCCCTGCCGGTACATCGCGACCATCCGGTCCTCGACCGCGCGCATCAGCGCCATGACCTCGAACATCCGGACGGCCAGATCGGCATCCACGGCCGTGGTAGCTGGTTGGACCATGACGGACATTCTTCGGGCCTGGCCGGCGCGTCGGCAAGCGGGAGTTCCAGTGACCGGAACGCTTAGCGCGCGGCGCCGCCGATGAGGCTGCCGACCGCGAACGTCACCGCGACGGCGACGGCGCCGAGGGCCAGCTGGCGCAGGCCAGAACGCAGCACGGGCCGGCCGGTCAGCCGGCCCACCACCATGCCGCCGGCCAGCAGCGCGACCGCGGTGATGGCCAGCGACGCGGCGAGCAGGGACAGGCCGACCAGGTAGGGCAGCAGCGGGATCAGCGCCCCGGCGGAGAACGCGATCAGCGAGGAAACCCCGGCAAGCACCGGGGACGGCAGCTCGAACGGGTCGACGCCGAGCTCGTCGCGGGTGTGCACGCGCAGCGCGGTGTCCGGGTCCTGCTGCACCGCGGCGGCCATCCGCGCCGCGGTCTGCGGGTCGGCGCCGTAGCCGCGGAACCGTTCGGCCAGCTCGGCCTCTTCGGCGGCCGGGAACCTGGCGAGCATGGTGCGTTCGGTGCCGACCTCGGCGTGCACGAGCTCGTTCTGGTTGGTCACCGACACGTACTCCCCGGTGCCCATCGAGAACGCCCCGGCGACCAGCGCGGCGACGCCGGTCAGGATCACCGTGTGCGCGGACACCCCGCCGCCGCCGAGGCCGGCGATCAGCGAGGCGTTCGTCACCAGCCCGTCCACCGCGCCGAACACGGTCGGCCGCAGCCACCCGCCGGACACGTCACGATGCCGGTGCGACCAGCCGGCCGCGAGCGCCGCCTGCCGCACCGCATGCCCGGAGTCGGGAGTGTGCTCGCTCACCTGCCGGATTATCTCGCACCCCGGGCGAGGGCCGGGGCCGCTGGACGCGCACCACGGCTCGTTCTGGATAAAAAGGATTTTTTATTTTCCCGAACGAACGGTGGTTCCTGTGCAACCGAAGCCTCGCCGAAGCCGGTGGCCAGCGCGCGCAGCGCCGCGTCCAGGTACAAGGTGAGGTCGGCGTCGGCGCGGGCCAGCCACCTGTCGTAGGCCGCGCGGCAGGCGGCCAGCGTGGCGCGCCCGATGGCCAGCGGGTACAGCGAGTCGGCGGGCTGGCGCAGGCGGCGGGCGGCGAAGTCGCTGACCGCGCGCTCCCAGGCGTCGTAGTGGCCGGCCGCGCTGGCCGCGAGCGCGGGCACCGAGCCGATGAGGTTCATCCTGGTGCGCAGCTCGGGCACGTCCTGCGCGCGGTAGTGGTTGACGCCCACGACCACCCGGCGGATCGCGTCCATCAGCGGGACGTCGTCCGGCACCGTTTGGAACGCGGCGGCCAGCGCGCGGACCTCGCCGTCGAAGGCGCGCCACAGCGCGGCGGCCTTGGAGTCGAAGTACCTGAAGAACGTGCGCCGGCTCACCCCGGCCGCGGCGGCGATCTGCTCGACCGTGGTCTCCTCGAAGCCGCGCTCGGTGAACAGCCGCAGCGCGATCAGCTCCAGCTCGCGGGCGCTGGTGCCGGGCGGGCGGCCGCGCCTTGCCGGTTTGGGCCTTGTTTCTGTCACGGCGTGAAGTTAATCTGGTCGTCGATATTTGTCACTACGTGCCGAATATACGCCCGTCCGGTGGAAGCAAGGAGTGCCGACATGCCCGAGCAGGTCATACAGTCCCCCGCCGCTGCCGCTGAGGCCCCGGCCGACGAGGTCGAGGCGGAACTGCTCGTCGAGGAGGTCTCGATCGACGGCATGTGCGGTGTCTACTGAGCGGCCGCGCGGCGGCTTGACCGACGCGCGCGCTCCGGCGAGCGCTAAGGACCCGTTCGACCTGGACCTGGCGTGGCGGCTGCATCCGCAGGTGTCGGTGCGGCCGGAGCGGTTCGGGGCGCTGCTCTACCACTTCGGGACGCGCAGGCTCTCGTTCCTGAAGAGCCCGAAGCTGCTTGTGGTGGTCCGGTCGCTGGAGGCTGGGCGGACCGCGCGGGAGGCTTGTGCCGCGGCCGGGGTCACGCCGGCCGAGCTGCCGTCGTATGCCTCGGCGCTGGCGACGCTGGCCGCGTCCTCGATGATCTTGGCCGCGCCGTGACGGCGCCGCTGGTCGACCAGTTCCGGCTCGGGCTGGACGCGCCGATCTGCCTGACCTGGGAGCTGACGTACGCGTGCAACCTGGCGTGCGTGCACTGCCTGTCCAGTTCGGGGCGGCGCGATCCATTTGAGCTGAGCACCGAGGAATGCCGGGCGGTGATCGACGAGCTCGAGGCGATGCAGGTCTTCTACGTCAACATCGGCGGCGGCGAGCCGACGGTGCGGCCGGACTTCTGGGACCTGGTCTCGTACGCGACCTCGCACCGGGT
>JASHTQ010000382.1 GCA_030040475.1 Streptosporangiaceae bacterium | reverse complement strand
CTGACCTTCTCCAGGGGCGGAGCCCGGCTAGCTGAGCTTGATCTCCGCGTTTCCGCAGGTCAACGGCTGGTGATGATGAAGTTACCTGATGCAACAGGTGTGGCGCAACGACCGTGCGGCGTGTCGCGTCAGCGTGTTGCTGCGGCGTGGTTGAGCCGGGTCATCAGCTCGCGGTTCGCGGCCCGCGCGGCTGCGAGTTCGCCGTCACGTTCTTCCAGCCGCAGTCGCAGGTCGGCGGCTTGCTGCTCGAGATGGGTGATTTTCTGGCCGAGGGCATCGATGTCGGCGGGCGCGCCGAGCCCGGATTCGCGCCATGCCTGTTCGCCGAGCGCATCGGACAGCCGCTGCTCGAGCTGGCGGATGCGGGCGCTGAGGCGGATGGCGCGTTCGTGGGCGGCGAGCAGGTCAGCTTGCAGGGATGCTCGGCTCACGGCGGGTCCTGCGGTGCTCCCGGCGGGTGGCGGGGCTGCGTCGGCAGCGTGGATTTTTTCGAGCAGGTCGCGGTGCCGGTAGAGGAATGTGCGGTCGACGCCGGCGGCGCGGGCGATGCCTGAGGCGCTGATGCTGGTCCCGCTGGCGGCCGCGCGGTCGAGCGCGGTCAGCACGCGCTGCCGTCGCCGGGCGGAGTCGGCCTGGCGGCCTTTGCGCATCGTCTGGGTGCGCGTGCCGGCGACGGTGTCTCCTGCTGGCTTGCGGCTGGTCATGAGGCCTGGCCTTCGGTTTCGGAGGTGAGGGACTGCGCGGCCGGGCGAAGGCGGGGCATGCCGATGCTGACCGCGCGGTGCTTGCGGACGACGGCGACGGCCTCGTCGATGCAGGCGCGGCCGGCGGGGTCCAGGCCGGCGATGTCGCCTTTGATGCGGCTGATGAGCTGCCGGATGACGGTGATCTCCTGGCCGGCGGGTGCTGCCTGGTCGCGTGCCCAGGTGTCGATGCCGGTGACGGCGGCGAGCCGTTCGCGGGTGCGGAGCAGGTCGTCGAGGTAGGCGGTCAGGTCGGGGAGGTAGGAGACGTCGGTGCGGAAGTGGTCGCAGCCGGCGCAGCGGAACCGGACCGGGCAGTCGGTGCCGCCGGCGGCGACGTTGGACGGCTCGGTGCAGGTTCCGTAGGGGACGGCGACGGATCCGACCGCGTAGCGGGCGTGCTCGTCGTCCAGCAGCGCGCGGGCGTCGCGCCAGATCCGGTTGCCGTGCCGGTCGAACTGCATCGCGGTGACCTTGTCGACTGCGCCGCGGCGGCGGTCCTCGCCGACCCGGTAGTAGCCGCGGGTGACGTTGAGGTTGCGGTGGTCGAGCAGCTCAGCCAGCACGTCGATGGGCACGCCCGCATCGGCGTGCCTTTGGGCGTAGGTGTGGCGGTAGGAGTACGGGACAGCGCGGTCCTTGTCGAATTCACCGCCGCCGTCCAGCAGCAGCGGCCCGAGCGAGGTGAGCCAGTCGCGGTGCGCGGCTGACAGGGCCGAGACGGTCAGCGGGCGGCGGCCGTCCCGGTTGGCCCAGCTGGTGGGCAGCAGCTTCAGCTCGCTGGCCGGGGTGTCCGGGAACCGGTCGAGGACGCGCTGCTGCTGGGCGCGGATCACCGCAGCGGTGGCCGCGCTGATGGGCAGCCGCCGCCCGAGCCGGTGCGCCTTGTGGTTGTCGTAGACCAGGACGGCTGCACCGCCGGGGTCGCTGGCCAGGCAGTCCAGCGGCAGCGCGACGACATCCTCGGGGCGTCGGCCGGTGTCGATGAGGAGCTCGATCGCGGTGCGGATATGAGGTGAGGCGAGGGTGCCGAGCTGGCTGCAGACCTGCCGCAGGATCTCCGGTGGCAGGTCCCGGCCGGGCTCGCCGTGCTCAGGTTCGTCAGGCAAGTCGTCGCGGTGGAGGGCGAACTGGTCGCTGAGCCCGGCGGCCGGGCCGCCAGGCCTGGTCGCGCCCAGCTGCCGCGCCGAGGTCAGCAGCTTGCGGACCTCGCGGCAGCCCACCACCCGGGTGAGCTCGCTGATCTCCCCGGCGGCATGCAGGTAGCCGAGGCGGTTGAGGAACAGCTCGATATCCGGCCGGCCCAGCGCTGCCGGGTCCTCCCCGCGGTCAGCGCGCTGCCGCAGGCTGGCCGACAGCAGAGCCAGGCTGGACAGGTAGTGGCGGGTCTTGTCCCCGCCGCTGCGCCCCCGGCGGCGGGGCAGGTCCGCCAGCGCCCAGATCTTGGCGGTCTCGCGCAGCCACGGCTGGGTGATCGCGGTGAACGACAGGTTGCCGCGGTGGCCGAACAGCGCCATGTCCCAGATGTCCCTGGCGATCTCGCTGCCCGGATCGGAGATGCCGCGGCGGGCGTGCGTGATCAGCGTGCGCACGACGCTGGCATAGCCCTGGCCGCGGCTGGCCGGGATGTCAAGCTCCGCCAGGGACCGCACCTGCTGGCTGCGCGCGTCGTTGGCGACCGCCCGCAAGATCGCGCAATAGGTCTTGACACCCTGCCGGGTGCGCTGCTGCAGCCCGAACAGCACCTCGGCGGCGGCTGCCGGGTTCAGCCCGGCGAGACTGACCTGCCCGGCACGCGGGACTGGCGGCTCGGTGACCCGCCAGGCGGCCTCGTCGGGGTGCTGGCCGGCGCGGCGCAGCACGCGCAGCCGCTGCAGGTGCGCGTCGCAGTAGACGGCGTCGTGCCCGGGGAGCTGACGCGGGCATGACGCCACCGTGCAGGTGCCATGAGAGGACAGCGCGATCACGTCAGGCCGGGCGGTGAACCCAGCGATGCTGACGCCGAGGCGATCTCGCTGGCCCAGATGCTCAGGGCACAGCGGCTGACCGGACGTCACCCACGGGCGCGGGCATCCAGTAACCCGGCATGTCCCGTCTCCGGCGCCGAGCCAGCGCTTGCCTTGCGGCGCAGGGAGCAGCGCGACGTCCTCCAGGCCCAGCCCGGCTGCGGCGAGCCGGCGCTGGCAGTCCAGGCACACGCGCGTCGCTGCGGCGCAGGTGGTCTGGCAGCCCGGGGCGCGGCAGAACGTCCGGCCCAGCAGCGGGTGCTCGGCCGGCAGCGTCAGCACCCAGGTCCCCGGGTCCCAGCCGGCCTCGGCCAGGAACGCCGCGTCGATCCGGCTGGCCAGCGCAGCTGACCGCTCATCCAGCAGCACCCGGCCCGCGAACAAGCGTCCGGCGGGCGGCTCATCCGGCGGCGGAACCGGGACCGCGCGGATCCTCGCCGCCGCGGTCATGCCTGCGTCCCCGCCAGGTCACGCGGGCTGGGCACCGCATCGACGGCAGCCCTCAGCCGCGCCGGGTCCGGATGCGCATAAACCTGCGTCGAACTGATGCTCACATGGCCGAGCAGGTCCTGGGCCTCGTCCAGCGTCCCGCCCGCATCAAGGACATTCGACGCAAAAGCGTGCCTGAGCTGATGCGGGCGGGGCGGCGGGTCGATGCCCGCCCGCCGGGCCGCGGCGCCGACCAGGTCGTTGACAGCGTCCAGCCGCATCGGCGCGCCGACCGTGCCGCGGAACAGGTTCACGAAAACGAAGTCCCCGGATGCTGCGGCCGGGACGGTCATCCTCTCGAACTCGTAGGTGTCGAACGCCTGCACCGTCAGGAAATCCAGTGGCACGGCCCGCTGACGGCGGGACTTGGCGATCGCCCCGTTCGGGTTGTCTTCCCGCCGCACCACGTGCAGGTGCGGGCGGGTGATCCCGCACCCGAGCCCGCGGGAGTCAGCGAGCAGGTGGACATCGCTGCGGCGCAGCCCGAGCACCTCGCCGCGGCGCAGCCCGGCCCGGACCATCAGCAGCACGATCAGCCGGTCGCGGGCCGAACCGCACGCGCCGAGCACGGCGACCACATCACTGTCATCGGCCCGGTCCACCCGCGACTGCGGTTCGTGCAGCCGGTGCCGGGCCCGCATCCGCCAGCCCGTCCCGGCCTCTTCCCCGCAGGCCGCCGACGGAAGGTCCCGGTCATCAGCGACCTCATACAGAACCTGGACCAGATGCCCGCCAGCCGTGCCTTCGGCGACCGCGTGCACGATCATGCCGCGGACAGCGGCCAGCACCGCATTGATCCGCCGGGCCGAGCGTGCCGCCGGCGACCCCGGCCCGGCCAGCACCGCCGCTCCGGCCGGCGCGTCCACGCCCGACACCGCCCGGCCCGCGTGCGCCAGCCAGGTCATGAACAGGCCGAGCTGCCCGGCGCCGGCCTCCCAGCTGCGGCCCGACCGGGCGCACCACCGCAGGAACAGCGCGATGCCTCCCGCATACGCCTTCGTTGTCGATTCCGCGCCGTCCCGGCCGAACCGCACCTGCCGCAAGAACGAATCCGCGACCGGCACGACAGCCAGATCCTCATCCAGCACCGTCCAGTACCGCACCCCCGACGGCATCCTCACCATGAACGCCCGCACCTCATGACCCCCCGATCTCGTGCATCCCGTGTGAACATCTACCAGCCACGAGCACCACACCCGAGGAGATCAGCAGCTAAACGACACCCGTGTCACGCCAGTGCCACATAGTGCAACAGCCAGACCCGTCCCTGGAGAACTGACCCAGTGGAGACGGTTCTCTATCTCCCAGTGGCTGCGGACCCAGGCGGCCAGGGTGGCCGGATCCGCGTCGCGGTCGCTGGTAATGAGGTAGACGACCTCGACGGTCTTCTTGCCGTTCCTGGTGACCGTGCGTCTGAGCTGCGCGACCTGGGCGGCGCCGTCGAACCCGATCCAGGCCGGCACTAGCGTCAC
>JASHTQ010000381.1 GCA_030040475.1 Streptosporangiaceae bacterium | reverse complement strand
CGAGCTCAGCTTCGTCAAGGTCCGCCGCGGCCGGATCTGGACCCGCGGCCTGGCCGTCACGGGCACGGACAACGTCATACTCCTCGGCTACTTCTCCCGCCCCGCGATCCGCGAAGCCTGCCAATCCCGCGGCTGGCGCTTCGCGAACTAACCTCCCGCACCCCAGGCTCCGCATGGCCAGCTCCGCCCACCCCGCTCCGCATCACCAGTCCCGCTCACCCCAGGCTCCGCATGGCCAGCTCCGCCCACCCCGCTCCGCATCACCAGTCCCGCTCACCCCAGGCTTCGCATCGCCCACAGGTCCGGGAAGGTCGGCTTGCCCACCGTGGTGCTGAGGTAGGCGGCGCCCGCCGAGCCGCCGGTGCCGCCCCGGCCGCCGATCGTCCGCTCCACCATCTTGACGTGCCGGTACCGCCACTCCTGGATGCCCTCGTCAAGGTCGACAAGGAGCTCGCAGACCGCGGTCGCGTCGGTGTCGTCGTCGTAGACCTTCTTCAGCACCTGCTGCATCCCGGCCGAGGCCTCGATGGGCGCTGCGACGTCGCGGTCGCGGATCTCCGCGGGCACGTCGTAGCCCTGGTCGGCGAGGTAACCGGCGAAGGAGTCGAACAGGCTGGGGCGCGACATCGCGGCCTGGATCCGCTCCCGCTCGTCGCTGCCCTCGGCGTACTGCGCGACCATCATCGGGTCCCGTCGGCCGAGCACCGCCTCGAGCTCGCGGAACTGGGCGGACTGGAAGCCGCTTGAGGTGCCCAGCGCGTCACGGAAGCTGGTGAACTGGGTCGGCGTCATCGTCTCGAGCACGTCGAGCTGCGCGACGACGATCTTCAAGATGGCCAGCGTCCGGCGCAGCGTGCGCATCGCGTGCGTGGTCTCGCCGGACTCAAGCAGCGACTGCAGCCTGCCGAACTCGTGCAGCAGCTGCTTGAACCACAGCTCGTAGATCTGGTGGATGACGATGAACAGCATCTCGTCGTGCTCGCCCGACCGGGGCTGCTGCGCCCCGAGCAGCTCGTCGAGCCTTAGGTAACTGGCGTACGTGACCCGGTCGGTGCTGGCCCGGGGGGATGACCCCGCCGAACCCCCCCGCTCAGTCATGACCCGCATACCGTTCCTGCGCGATGATGTCGCGGGCGGCCTCGGCCGCCGCCCACACGTCGGTGAAGCGGGTCGTGAGCGGGGCCAGGCCGAGCCGGAACCTGTCCGGGGTCCGGTAGTCGGCGATGATGTCGCGGGCGGCAAGCTGCCCGACGATCCGCTCGGCCTCCGGGTGGCAGAACGTGACGTGGCCGCCGCGGCGGCCCGCCTCGCGCGGGCTGGCGAGCGTGCAGCCGAGCGGCGCCAGCCACGCGTCGCCGAGCTCGATCAGGTACTCGGTCAGCCGGACGCTCTTGGCGCGGATCTCCTGCATGCCGGCCTCGAGCAGCAGCCTGACGCCCTCTTCCACCGCGGCGGTGGCCAGGATCGGCGGCGTGCCCGTCATGAACTTGGCGATGCCGGCGGCCGGGTCGTACCTGGGTCCCATCGCGAACTGGTCGCGCTGGGAGAACCAGCCCCAGATCGGCTGCCGCAGCACCTCCCGCAGCCGGGCCGCGACGTACAGGAAGGCCGGGGCGCCGGGGCCCGCGTTCAGGTACTTGTAGGTGCAGCCGACCGCGAGGTCCACGTCGCAGGCGTCGAGCTCGATCGGCACCGAGCCGACGGAATGGCACAGGTCCCAGAGGATCAGCGCGCCCGCCTCGTGCACGATCTCGGTGATCGCGGGCATGTCGGCCAGCGCGCCGCTGCGGTACGCGACGTGCGACAGGCTGACCAGGGCCGTGTCCTCGTCGACCGCGGCGCGGACCAGGTGGGGGCGCAGGCCCTCGTCGATGTCGGTGGGCAGCATCCGCAGTTCCGCGCCGCGCTGCGCCGCGATCCCCTCGAGCACGTAGCGGTCGCTGGGGAAGTTGTCGTAGTCCGTGACGATCGCGTGCCGCCCCGGCCGCGCGTCCAGCGCCGCATTCGCCAGCTTGTACAGGTTCACGGTCGTGTTGTCGGTGACGAGGACCTGCCCGGCCGCGGCGCCGGTGAGCTCGCCGACCAGGTCGCCGGCCCGCCCGGGCAGGTCCACCCAGTGGTCCCACGACCTGGCCAGGGCGGTGCCCCACTCGTCGCGGATCATGGTCTCGAGCCGCCGGATGGTGTCCCGCGGCAGCGGGCCGAGCGAGTTGCCGTTCAGGTAGACAAGCGCCGGATCGTCGAGCAGGAACCGCTCGCGGTAGCCGGCCAGCGGGTCCGCCGCGTCCATTTCCTCCGCGTGGGCTCGCGCCATGATCGCCTGGGCCATACCGCACACCCTAACTCGCGTCCAAGCCCCGCGAGTTTGACGACTCCGGTTGCTACGGCTACTGTTCCTGATTAGCACTCCCTAGTGTAGAGTGCTAACGCGACGAGGCAGTCTGGCACCCGCGACGACAGGCCGCCACGTTCATCCTCTCTAGTAACTCACTATTAGCCTTTCCGGAGGGGGAGGTCAGATCGTGACGACCGCCACCAAGGTAGTAATCAAGCCGCTCGAAGACCGGATCGTGGTCAAGCCGCTCGAGGCCGAGCAGACCACGGCGTCCGGACTGGTGATCCCGGACACCGCCAAGGAGAAGCCCCAGGAGGGCGAAGTCCTTGCGGTGGGCCCGGGACGCTTTGACGACGCGGGAACCAAGCGCGTGCCGATCGACGTGAAGGTCGGCGACGTGGTCCTGTACAGCAAGTACGGCGGCACCGAGGTCAAGTACGCGGGCGAGGAGTACCTGGTGCTCTCCGCTCGTGACGTTCTCGCCGTCATCGAGAAGTAGCAAGTCTGCGGTTCGTGGGGCAGGACGTCAGTCCTGCCCCACCGACTCATGAGAACTGAATCCAACCGTAGGTTGAGGTAGTCAATGCCCAAGATCCTGGAGTTCGACGAGGACGCCCGGCGCTCGCTCGAGCGCGGCGTCAACAAGCTCGCCGACACAGTGAAGGTGACGCTGGGCCCGCGCG
The DNA here is from genome assembly GCA_030040475.1 of Streptosporangiaceae bacterium. The sequence continues at coordinate 604 of JASHTQ010000381.1, read as the reverse complement.
GCCGCAACGTCGTACTCGACAAGAAGTGGGGCGCCCCCACCATCACCAACGATGGCGTGACCGTCGCCAAGGAGGTGGAGCTGGAGAACCCGTACGAGAACCTGGGTGCCCAGCTCGCCAAGGAAGTCGCCACCAAGACGAACGACATCGCAGGGGACGGCACCACGACGGCCACCGTCCTGGCCCAGGCGATGGTGCACCACGGGCTGCGCTCTGTCGCGGCCGGCGCCAACCCGATGGACCTCAAGCGCGGCATCGACGCTGCCGCCGCCGAGGTCTCCGACCGGCTGCTCAAGTCGGCCCGCGAGGTCGAGGAGCAGACCGAGATCGCCCACGTGGCGACGATCTCGGCGCAGGACGCCAAGATCGGCGAGCTGATCGCCGAGGCGTTCAGCAAGGTGGGCAAGGACGGTGTCATCACCGTCGAGGAATCGCCCACCATGGGCCTGGAACTGGAGTTCACCGAGGGCCTCCAGTTCGACAAGGGGTACATCTCCCCGTACTTCATCACCGACCCCGAGCGTCTCGAGGCGGTGCTCGAGGACGCCTACGTGCTCGTGCACCAGGCCAAGATCTCCTCGATGGCCGACTTCCTGCCGCTGCT
>JASHTQ010000380.1 GCA_030040475.1 Streptosporangiaceae bacterium | reverse complement strand
CGGCACGAACGACCTGACGCAGATGACGTGGGGCTTCTCCCGCGACGACGTGGAGGGCGCGTTCTTCAGCCGGTACATCGAGCTGGGCATCTTCGGCGTGTCCCCGTTCGAGACCATCGACAGGGACGGGGTCGGCCGCCTGGTCGACATCGCGGTGCGTGAAGGCCGGGCCGCCCGGCCCGACCTGCACCTCGGCGTCTGCGGCGAGCACGGCGGCGACCCAGACTCGGTGCACTTCTTCCACCAGGTGGGCCTGGACTACGTGTCCTGCTCGCCGTTCCGCGTCCCGATCGCCCGCCTGGAGGCGGGCCGTGCCGCGCTGGCCAGCGGCGGCTCAGACAGCAGGTAATGACGGCACGTTATGACGAAAGCGCCACGGCCCGCTGGGTGGAAGAGCCGCCCAAGCGGGCCGGGCGCAGCGATTTCGAGCGGGACCGCGCCCGCGTCCTGCACAGCGCGGGCCTGCGCAGGCTGGCCGCCAAGACCCAGGTGGTGGCGGCCGGCTCCGCGGACTTCCCCAGGACCAGGCTGACGCACTCGCTCGAGTGCGCGCAGGTCGGCCGCGAGCTCGGCCGGGAGATCGGCTGCGATCCCGACCTGGTGGACGCCGCCTGCCTGGCCCATGACATCGGGCACAGCCCGTTCGGCCACAACGGGGAGCACGCGCTGGACGAGCTTGCCGCCCCGTGCGGCGGCTTCGAGGGCAACGCCCAGTCGCTGCGCCTGCTCACCCGGCTGGAGCCGAAGGTCGCCGGCGCCGGCCTGAACCTGACCCGGGCAACCCTGGACGCCACCCTCAAGTACCCGTGGTTCGTCGACCCGGCCCGTGGTACCAAGTACGGCGCCTACGCCGAAGACGCCGAGGTGTTCACCTGGATAAGAAAGGACGCGCCGCCCGGCCGCTCGTGCCTGGAAGCCCAGGTCATGGACTGGGCCGACGACGTGGCCTACTCGGTCCACGACCTGGAAGACGGCCTGTACGCGGGACTCATCACGATCAAGGACCTGAACTCCCCGGCCGAACGGGCGCTGGTGACACAGACCACCGCCACCGCCTACTGCGACGACGACGTCTCGCTCGACGAGCTCGCCGAGGTCCTCGACTCCCTGCTGACCCCGGACTTCTGGCCCTCCGCCTATGACGGCACCCCGGCCGCCCAGGCCGCCCTGAAGAACCTGACGAGCAACCTGATCGGCCGTTTCTGCCAAGCCGCCGAGCAAGCCACCCTCGCCGGGGGCCGCGGCCCTCTCAACCGGTACGCCGCGAACCTGGTCGTGCCACGGCAGCAGCGGCTGGAGTGCGCGCTGCTGAAGGGGATCACCGCGCGCTACGTGATGACCAGGCCCGGCGTGATCCAGGCGCAGGCGAGGGAGCGCGAACTGCTGGCCGAGCTGACCCTCGCCATCGAGCGCGGCGCGCCGCAGACCCTCGATCCGCTGCTGCGCCCGTCCTGGGACGTGGCCCGATCCGATCCCGAACGCCGCCGCGTGGTGATCGACCAGGTGGCCTGCCTCACCGACACGTCCGCGATTGCCTGGCATCACCGCCTCGCCGCGCCCGGCTCGTCGTAGCCTAAGTCTCATGCCAACCTTCGTGATCGCGGGTGCCAGCCTGGCCGGCGCCAAGGCCGCAGAGACGCTGCGGGATGAGGGCTTCGACGGCGAGATCGTGCTCGTCGGTTCGGAGCAGGAGCTCCCGTACGAGCGCCCGCCACTGTCTAAGGGATACCTGCTCGGCAACGACTCACGCGATTCGGCCTTCGTGCACCCCGCCGAGTGGTACGAGCAGAACAACGTTGACCTGAGGTCCGGCGTCACCGTCACCGCCATCGACCGCGACCAGGCCGCCGTCACCGTATCCGGCCCGGCGGGCACCGAGCTGCTGCACTACGACAAGCTGCTGCTCGCCACCGGCGCATCGCCGCGCCGCCTGGACTTTGGCGGCTCCGACCGGGACGAGGTGCTGTACCTGCGCACGATCTCCGACTCCGACCGGCTGCGCCGGGCCTTCCAGCCAGGGACGCGGGTCGTCGTGGCCGGGGCCGGCTGGATCGGCCTGGAGACCACCGCGGCCGCGCGTACGGCCGATTGCCCGGTCACCGTGCTCGAACCGCAGTCGACCGCGCTGTACGCCCAGGTCGGTCCCGAACTCGGCGGCGTCTTCGCCGACCTGCACCGCGCTCACGGCGTGGAGTTCCGCTTCGGCGAGCACGCGGTCGAGTTCCGCCCCGGCATGGTCATCACCTCGGCCGGCGCGGAGGTGCCCGCCGACCTCGTGGTCGTCGGCATCGGCGCGGCCCCCAACGACGACCTGGCCGCCCGCGCCGGACTCGAGGTGTCCAACGGCGTGCTCACCGACGAGGCGCTCCGCACCTCGGGCGAGAACATCTTCGCCGCCGGCGACGTCGCGAACTCCTTCCACCCGCTGCTCGGCCGGCGGGTCCGCGTCGAGCACTGGGCCAATGCCCGCAGCGGCGGTCCCGCCGCCGCCAAGTCCATGCTCGGCCAGCCCGTGGTCTACGACCCCGTGCCCTACTTCTTCAGCGACCAGTACGACCTCGGCATGGAGTGCGCCGGCCTGCCGTTCCCCGGCAGCTACGACCAGATCCTCTACCGAGGCGACCCGGCCACCGGTGAGTTCATCGCCTTCTGGCTCTCTTCAGGGGCGGTGATCGCCGGGATGAACGTCAACGTCTGGGACGTCTCCGACGACATCCAGTCCCTGATCCGCTCCCGCCGCCCAATCGACCCCTCCCGCCTCACCAACCCCGACGTCCCCATCCCCGAACTCTGACCCCGGTGCCGCCGCCCCAGCCGCGCGTCCGTTGCCGCGTCTCCACCAAGCGAGTGATGCCCAAGCGTCGAGCGTTGTTCGTCCCGTGTACCTCACACGCCCTTTCACCCAGTCCTGCAACTCCGGGTACGCAAGGCTCAGGCCGAGGCCAAGAGGCCGCGTCCCACTAACCTCAAAAGTACCGCTGACCTCATCCGCCCCGTTGCGATCGGATTTGCTGGGAAAATACGGGCTCGCGGGAGGATTGGGGGCCAGGGAGCGCACCGGATCTTCCCGGAAGCCCGAATCTTCCCAGAAGATTCCCCTCGTCCGCGTTTTGTCAGTGCCAGCGGTCAGACTTCGGACATGGGCAGTGAGCTTCCTCCTACTCTCCGCAACCTGGCTCTGAATCAGGCAGGCATCGTCTCCCGCGCGCAGGTCCTGCGGGCGGGACTCACAGTGGACATGATCAAGTCCAGGCTAAGAGGCGACCGATGGCGGCAGATTTATCCCGGCGTGTACACGACCTTTACTGGGATCCCTGCTCGCAACGCCCGGCTGTGGGCGGCAGTCCTGTCGGCAGGCCGGGGCGCGGTACTCAGCCATGAAACGGCGGCTGAGCTCCATCGGCTTATCGATAAACCAACCGGTCCGATTCATGTAACCATCCCTTGGCAGCGCCGGGTAACAGCTGTTTCCGGGATCAGCATTCACCGGTGTCAGCGTGCAGACCAGATTGTCCTGGGGAGCGCATATCCGCCGCGGACGAAGGTCGAGGAGACAGTGCTGGACCTGACCCAGGCCGCGGCGACGTTTGATGACGTGTGCGGGTGGGTGACCAGGGCGTTCGCGCGGAACCTGACCGACGAGGCCAGGCTGCTCGCGGCGATCACGCAGCGGACGAAGCTGCGCTGGCGCGCGGATCTGCACGAGTTGATCGTGGCGGCGGCGGGCGGCGATCATTCGGTGCTGGAGTTCGGCTACGAGCGTGACGTGGAGCGGGCGCATGGCCTGCCGGCGCCGAGCCGGCAGGTGCCGTTCGCGAAGCCGGGCGGGCGCCGCGGGCGCCGGGATCGGGTGTACGAGGAGTTCGCGGTGGTGGTGGAGCTGGACGGGCGAGCGGCTCATCCGGCCGAGAGCCAATGGCAGGACAAGGCGAGGGACAACGCTGCCGCCGTGGATGGACAGCAGACGCTCAGGTACGGCTGGACCGATGTCAGGCACCAGCCGTGCGCGACGGCCGTGCAGGTGGCCACGGTGCTCCGTACCAGGGGCTGGCAGGGCGCGCCAAGGCCGTGCTCATACGGCTGCCCAGTCCAGCGGCTGCTTACCGCTAAGGATCGCCGAGGTACCGCCGGTGACCGCTGACGTGCGCCCGGGGGAGCGGCCAGCCTGGGCTGTCCACCGAACGGACGACACCGGGTCCGCCCGGCCGGCTGATGCGCCGGACTTCCCGCTGACCCAGACTGGTGTCATGGATAACGGCGCGGCCGTCACGGTCAGGGACCTGCGCAAAAGCTACCGGGACGTGGCCGCGGTCGACGGAATCGACCTCGATATCGGCCGTGGCGAGGTGTTCGCCCTGCTCGGCCCGAACGGCGCGGGCAAGACAACCACCGTCGAGATCCTCGAGGGATTCCGCCGTCGCGACGGGGGCACGGCGGAGGTCCTCGGCCAGGATCCCGGCCGCGGCGGCCGCGCCTGGCGGGCGAGGATCGGCATCGTCCTGCAGCTCTCGAGCACCGGACCCGAGCTCACCGTGCTTGAGATGGTGCGGCACTTCGGGTCGTTCTACCCAAGGCCGCGCCCGCCCGAGGAGGTGATCGATCTCGTCGGGCTCACCGGGAAGGCGCGGTCGCGGATCAGCAAGCTCTCCGGCGGCCAGACCCGCAGGCTGGACGTCGCGCTCGGCATCGTGGGGCAGCCGGAGCTGCTCTTCCTCGACGAGCCGACGACCGGCTTCGACCCGGAGGCGCGCCGCCAGTTCTGGGACCTGATCAGGACCCTGCGCGGCGACGGCACCACGATCCTGCTGACCACCCACTACCTGGACGAGGCCGAGGCGCTGGCCGACCGGATCGCGGTGATCGCCGCCGGGCGCATCGTCGCGTCGGGTGATCCCGTCTCGCTCGGCGGCCGGGCAGCGGCGGCCGCCCGCGTGAGCTGGGACGCACCGGGAAAAACCGCACGCACGACGGTGCAGACGACCACCCCGACGCGACTGGTGGCCGAGCTGGCGCGGGAGTTCGACGGCGAGGTACCGGGCCTGACCGTCACCCGGCCGACTCTCGAGGACATCTACCTGGACCTGATATCGGAGGCAAGGCCATGACGGACAGCCGCGAGCCGGCCCGAGGCGCCCCACGCGGCACGGCCGGCGCGCTAGCCACGGCCCAATCGGCCCAGCCGGCCCAGCCGGCCCAGCCACCGCCGGGGGCAGGGCAGACTCACCGTGACGCGGCGCTGCCCGGCGTGTGGCGGCTCGGCGTGGCCAGCGGCGCCCTCG
>JASHTQ010000379.1 GCA_030040475.1 Streptosporangiaceae bacterium | reverse complement strand
GCCGCCGGCCGGGAGCGCGGCGGCCCGCGCGTACGCCGCCGGGTCGGCAAGCACCTCGGGCGGGAACGTCAGCACCGCGTCCCCGGCCTCGGGCAGCCCGGCGTTCTGCATCACGACCAGGAGCCGCAGCCCGCCCTCGTTGACGAGCCGGTGGATGATCCCGGGCGTGAACCACACGCAGTCACCCGGACGAAGCTCCGACTCCGCGTACCCCGCGCCGCCGAGCGTCTGCAGCCGCCCGCCCCCGGCCAGCACCAGGTAGCCCTCGGCCGACGCCAGGTGCACGTGCGCCGAGCCGCCCCGCAGCCCGTCGGGCGCGACCCAGTCGTAGACGTCAAGCACGGTCAGCGCGGTCGCCCCGGGGAACGATTCAGTCACACAGCACCTGGCAGCCGTCGATGTCCAGCTCGCCGTCGGCGACGATGACCTGGTAGCGCAGCGTCAGCTCCGTCCCGGCAGCCACCGGCACCGCGGCGGAGAAGAACGGGGCCGGGCACGCGCACGCGTACGGTGAGCTGCGCACGAACCACTGGCAGGGGAAGCCGGGGTTGCCCGGCGAGTCGCGGAAGATCAGCGTCGCAACCGGGGTCGCGAACGCCAGCCACGGCGCCCGCCGGCCCATCACCTCGTCCCCGCCCGCCCCCCGCGGGGTCAGCACCCGGCCGCCGGCGAAGCCGGCGGGCCCGCGCCAGAACAGCCCGCCGTAGCCGGCGTTCTCCCGCCCCTCGGTGGTCGGGCTGCCGATCGCGACGGCCTGGCCGCTGAGATTGCGCATCGTCGTCCGGAACGCGCACGACCAGGCGGCCCCGTCCGCCCGCACGTCGAACGTGATGTCACGGTGCTCGGCGAACAGCGCCTCGCCCGCCGCGGTCACCCAGGTCAGCCGCTCGGCCAGGCTGATCCAGTTACCGCCCGTCCTGGCCCGGCTGGCCCTGATCGGGCCGAAGCCGTCGTGCCGCATGGTCCCGTTGTTGTCGAGCTGGACGTAGCCGTCACCCCTGCGGTACGTCGGGCCGCCCCAGAAGTTCTCGCTCCCGACGTTCGGCAGCGACCAGGAGATTCCCTTGTGCCACGGATGATCGCCGGGGCGGAAGTCGGTGACCGGCTCCCCGGCCAGCGTGCGGACCGGATGAAGGTACGGCCGCGGCGACTCGACCGGCGGGTCGCCGGGCCGGTACACGTACCGGAACAGCTCCGCCGCGTTCCAGCTGCCCAGGACGCGTGCCCCGTCGTCGCTGACCGACATCACCACGGCGCCAGCCCTCCGTCCATCCGGTCGTAGAACGGCGAACCGGGCCCGAGGTCCGCCGGCGTCACCGGCCGCCCGGTCAGCGCCGCCGCGTAGATCCCCGCGACCAGCGAGAGCGTGCGCCGGCTCTCGCCCGGCGGGACCGGCGGCCGCCGCCCGTCCGCCAGGCACGCGAGCACCTCGGCGAACTGCTCCCGGTGACCGCTCGGCGCCCCAGTCCGCGCGGCCGCAGGCGGCACCTCCCACCCCGGCGCAGGAGTGATCCGCCAGTCCCCGTCGCCGTACCCGTACAGATGCGTCACCTCCACGCTCGCGCCCTCGAAGTCGAACCGCAGGTAGCTCTCCTCCCGCGGGGACAGAACGCTGTTGACCACGCTCGCCACCGCCCCGCTCGCGAACACGACGTGCGCCAGCGACACGTCCTCGGTTCGCGTCCGGCGCGCCTGCCGGCGGGCGATCGCCCGGACCTCGGCCCAGTCGCCGAGCACGTCGAGCAGCATGTCCATCTGGTGGATCCCGTGTCCCATGGTGGGACCGCCGCCCTCGGTATCCCACCGCCCGCGCCACGGGACGTCGAAGTAGGCCTGATCGCGGAACCACGTCGTGTGGCACACGGCGAGCAGCGGCCGCCCGAGCGCCCCGCCGTCGGCCAGCGCCTTCAGCCGCCGCTGCGCCCCGCCGAACCGGTGCTGGAACACGCTGGCGAACCAGGGACCGCCCTCGCCCGCCGCCCCCGCGAGCAGATCGAACTCCCGCAGGCTGATCGTCGGCGGCTTCTCCACCAGCACGCTCACCCCCGCCCGCAGGCACTTCAGCGCCTGCTCGCAATGCGCATGCGGGGGCGTGCAGATATGCACCAGGTCCGGCCGCGCCTCCCGGAGCAACTCGCCGACATCGCCGTACCTCGACGGCACCCCGAACTTGTCGGCAAAGGCGCCGAGCCGCCCCGCGTCCACGTCGGCCGCCGCGACGAGCCGGCCCGGCGGCAGTGCCGCGGCATGTACCCCGGCGATGCTCCCCGTCCCCACGATCGCTACCCGGATCGATCCGGATGGCACAGTTACCTCCAGGTCGAGGACCCACTTCCGAAATTTTCGGAAATTTTGCGGCTGTTTGTGAGTGTACGCCCTCTCTCCACGCACCGTGCGGGACCGTAACCCCACCTCCCGTTCGGCATACTGTCTTTTTTTATTCCGAACGAGCGGTGGTATCACTTCCACGCCGGCCCGCCCCAGCCGGGCGTACATTCGCGGCTCCTGCGAGACTGAGCTGACCTGCTGATCGGATCACCCGGCCGACGCGGTCGCGGATCGCCGCCTCGCGCCACGGACTGACGGGGGGTTACCAGATGGACCAGACGGCCACGATGCCGGCCGCGCCGGTATCCGCGCACGAGCGCGAGTCGGTGGAGCTGCGCACGCGCCGGCTGGCCGCGGCCCGGCGGCGGGCCACCGCCCTGCTCGCGGCGGTAACCGTCCTGTTCGTGGCGGTGACCGTGGCGGGAGCGCACGGGACCTTCCTCGGCTACGTGCAGGCGGGCGCCGAGGCGGCCATGGTCGGTGGCGTCGCGGACTGGTTCGCGGTGACCGCCCTGTTCCGTCGGCCCCTCGGCCTGCCGATACCGCACACCGCGCTGATCGTCGAGCGCAAGGATCAGTTCGCGGGCACGCTTGGCCAGTTCGTCCAGGAGAACTTCCTGAACGCCGACGTGCTTGCCGAGCGGATCCGCGCCGCCAGGCTGGTGCCCCGGCTGGCCGCCTGGCTGGCCGATCAGGCCAACGCCGCCAGGTTCGCCGGCCGCGCCGCCGACCTGGTGGTCACCGTGGCCGAGGCGCTGCGCGACGAGGACGTCCAGCGGGTGCTCACCGCCGAGCTGACCAGGGCCATCGACGCCGTCGAGGTGGCGCCGCTGGCGGGCCGGGCGCTGCGGGTGGTCATCGCCGGTGGCCACCACGCCGAGCTGTTCAACTCCATCGTGTCCGCCGCCGACCGCTATCTCGAGCAGCATAAGGAGGAGCTCCGCGACCTGTTCGAGACCGAGGCCCCCCGGTGGGTGCCGGACGCGGTGTACCGGCGGATCTTCGACCGCCTGTACGGCCGCCTGCGCCAGCGGCTGGTCGCGATGGCGGCCGATCCGCACGACGGCACCCGGCGCCAGTTCGACGCGTGGATCGCCGGGCTCCCCGACCGCCTGGAGACGGACCCGGACCTGCGCGAGCGCGGCGAGCGCCTCAAGCGCGAGGTCCTCGGCAGCGCGGGCCTGCGGGACTGGTCCTCGTCGCTGTGGCAGAAGGCCAAGGAAACCCTGCGCACCCAGGCGGCCGACCCGGACTCCGAGCTGCGCCGCCGGCTCGCCGGCCTGCTCGCCGCGGCCGGCCGCCGCCTCGGCTCGGACGCCGGCCTGCAGGACGGCCTCGAGCGCATGATCGAGTCCGGCGCCAGGTCGGTCGCCGACCAGTTCCACGACGAGCTTGCCGACCTGGTCACCGGCACCATCGAGCGCTGGGACGCCTCGCAGACCTCCAGCCAGCTGGAGCTCCTGCTCGGCCGCGACCTCCAGTTCATCCGGATCAACGGCACCGTAGTAGGCGCCAGCGTCGGCCTAGCCCTGCACGCAATCGTCATGGCCCTGGCCTAATTTAGATTATAGTTCGGATTATTGATCCCGCATCCGACGATGAAATTCAACATGGCCGCGGGCACGCTAGCCGTCGTGGCCAGTTGCACGGAGGCCGACCCGCTGAGACTCTCGTCAAGAGTCGAGGTGTGCATCTCGTATACGTGGCGGCATGTCATCGGCCCAGGAGTCCCCCATATGGCACACTTGTCCCGCGATTCACCCGAACCAACGGAGTGACTAGATGCCCAACTCCGGCAGCCCAGCGGTCCGGCGACGGCGTCTTGCCGCTGAGCTTCGCCGTCTCCGCAGCAACGCGGGGAAAACTGCCGAGGATGTCGGAAGGTCCCTTGGCTGGTCAAAGGCCAAGATCAGCAGGTACGAATTGGCGCAGGGCGGCCTGAAGCCCGATGACGTGGCGAGGCTCCTTGAGTTCTACGCAGTCCAGGGCAGTCAGCGCGAGCAGTTGCTCGCGCTCGCCGAGGAAGCCACCCAGAAGGGGTGGTGGGAGGCATACTCCGACGTCTTGACCGAAGGGCACCTAGCGTTCATCAGTTTGGAGGCCGAGGCCACGTCCATCCTGGAGTGGCAGATCAACGTGGTCCCGGGGCTACTGCAAACCGAGCAGTACGCGCGGGAGATACTTTCTGGTTATAACGAGGTGGCCACCATCTCGCCCAGGGCAATCCAGCGGCGCCTGGAGACGCGCCTCGTCCGCCAGCAGCTCCTTATCCGTGACGAGCCGCTGGAATACAAGGTTCTTATGGACGAGTCCGTCTTGCTTCGGCAGCGCGGCAGCCGATCAGTGATGCACGCACAGCTACTACGACTAGCCGAGCTTTCCGGGCTGCCAAATGTGGCGATTCGGGTCGTACCGCTTAAAAGGAACCATGGGCTCGCAGTGGACTCTTTTGCCATTTTGCGGTTCGGCAGGGCTCACGAGACGACCCTACATGACGTAGTCAGCCTGGAACACCTTAGCAACGAGCTATATGTAGAGGGCGACACGGATACTTACCAGTTCCGTCTCGCCTTCGAGCACCTGGCTGCCGAGTCGCTGTCAACAAAAGATAGCCACGATTTGATCGTGACAACTGCTACTGAGATGTAGGATGAACAACCATGCCGTTTGCGGCGCTGACTAATCATTATGAAATGCGGCAACCCTTTTGTCGCAATCGTCCGGAGGGTCATAAATGGGTAATAAGATCCCGATGCGAGACAACCAGGATGAGGGCCATCTTGGCGCCTGGCGCACCAGCTCGCACAGCATGAGTAACGGGCACTGTGTGCAGACCGCTCGTCTGGCGAGCGGACGGATCGGTGTTCGCGACAGCAAGGCTGTAGCCGGCCCTGTACTGCGTTTCGAGCCAGCAGCCTGGACCTCCTTTGTAGCAGGACTCGGGACATCGCCATTCCGTGACAGTTGATCCGCACGTGCAAGGCCGCCGCCCCTGGGGGTGGCGGCCTTCTGCATTCCTGGCATCCCGGCCCTGCAGCCGCTGCCCTTGGCCAGCCCATGGCGACACAGTTGGGATCCAATCTGCCTCTGCGTTGCGGCGCAACCAGGTATGCAACTTGCATCGAGCTTTGAATTGAACATGGCCGAACAAACTACGGAACACCTATCAGGTAATATTTTGTGTCGTCATGATTTGAAATATGTGCTGAGCTTCTCTATCTCACATGAGACGCTCAGAATGACGCTCACCGAGGCGCATGAATAGTCCGAGAACTGGGCAAATCCAATGGGGTGGGTACGTCGTGACAGTCGGCGGGGCCATCGCCAAGCGGAGCCCGTTCCGGACCGGGAGTTGTAGTGAAGATCGATATCTGGTGAGAGTTATGCCTATAGTCCCAGCGCAACTGCCCGCACAAGAACTCAGCAGGACCCTTAACCCGCCGACTGACGGGCAGGTATGCGCCTTGTTCGCGGTCGACATCGTCGGCTTCACCCGCCCGCATCGTGATGACGACATCCGTTTACCGCAATATCGTCTCCCGCCATCCCAGCCTGGTAAGCCCTGCCCTCTTCCAGCCGATCAGAGTCCAGGTCAAGCACACCAGAGCCCGGGCTTGGACCTACCTTCCCAGCGCACCGCCCACGTGAGCGCAACGAGCTGGTTTCGGGTCCGGTAGCAATAGCAGATCTGACGATGCGCGGCCGGGTTGCGGCGGCGAAGGTTACCTGCTGGGTAGTGTCAGGGCGCTGGCTGGGAGGTTGCGCAGATGGTGGCATGGGATCGGGTGAGTCGTGCCGAGGTGGAGCGGGCGATACAGGAGTACGACCGGCTCGGGGCGAAGGCGTTCTTTGCCGCGCACGGGTTCGCCCCTACCACCACTTACGAGCTGGTCTGGCAGGAGCGGCGCTACCCGCCGAAGGCGATCTTGGGCACGGCGTACGAGTTCGCCACCGGCCAGCGGCTCGCCTCCGGTGATTTCGAGGGCGGCAAGTCCGGCGCGGTGAGGGTTCTCGGCGGGCTGGGGTTCACCGTCCAGCAGATACCGCGGCCCGCCAAGTAACGCTGCCTCCTGCGGCGGCGGGAGCACGTGTAGTCTGCTGCTAGGTTCCGGCCGGCATGGTCGGCAGCTCCAGCCCGGGGCTTGCGGGCACATCGCTCATCTGGGTGATGCGGACAATGCAGCCTGACTACTCGAAGGTCGCTGGCGACGCGACGCACACCTTCGCCCAGGACAGGGTCGCGGTGCACCCGATGGCCGGCCGCCGCGCCGCCCGGGCGGCGGTGGTGGCGCTGTGCGAGCGGCTGGACGGGGCGGCGCGGGTGACGGTGGTGTCGGCGCCGCCGGGCAGCGGCAAGACCGTGCTGCTGCGGTCCTGGATTGCCGACGCTGGCCTGGCAGGCCGCGTCGCGTGGGTGCCGGTCGGTCAGGACGAGCGGGATCCGCAGCGGTTCTGGCTGTCGGTGCTGGACGCGCTGCGCCAGACCTCGGCGGGGTCTGCGCTGGTGCGCGCGTTGACGGCGGCGCCGGACCTGGACGGGTGGACGATCGTGGAGCGGCTGCTTAAGGACCTGGCGCCGCTGGCGGAGCGGCTCTGGCTGGTGATCGACGACCTGCAGGAGCTGGGTTCGGCCGCGGCGCCGCGCCCGCGCGCTCGGCCTGCTCGCCCCGTCCGCACCCCGCCGCCCGCCGGGGTAACCCGAACGTGTTTTCATCATCGTGGGTCTTTACTGCCCTCATGGGGGAAGTTCTGACCCACGATCCTGCCGATGGCGCAGCGGAGGGAGAGGGGGCGCGGCGCTGGCGAACAGCACGCGCACGGGAATCATCCGAATCGTGCGTTGGCCGCTCACCCGGCCGGCGCCGAGGCTCGTGTCAGGATCTCGCGGGGGCAGGAGGAATTTCGCCATGAGGCCGGTGACCACGTGACGGGCGCAGTCGGCGGATCGCAGCCGCGGCGGTACGAGATCTGGGTGCGCGGTCATCTCGGCGAGATGATGCGCTCGGCGTTCCCCGCCCTGCGGGCGCAGCAGCGCGGCGAGGACACCGTGCTCGTCGGGGCGCTGCCGGACCGGGCCGCGCTGCACGGCGTGCTCGCCGAGATCGATGCCCTCGGGCTTGAGCTGCTCGAAGTCCGTCGGCTGCCGCCGCACTGACCAGATGGCCGGCCGCGAATCCTCCTGATCGTGCGAAGCGGCTTCACCCGGTGGGGTACGAAGGTGGAGGCGAATGACCGTCGCAGGGAAGCTCGCAGCACGCGAGGGACAGGATCGCCGCGATGACTTCTATGAGGGCGCTTGAGTGCCTGGTCACGATCGTGGAGCAGGGGTCGCTGACGCAGGCGGCGGCGGTGCTGCACCTGTCGCAGCCGGCCCTGTCGCATCAGATCGCGGCGCTGGAGCGGGAGCTGGGCACCCCGGTGATCGAGCGGCTGCCGCGGGGCATCAGGCCAACCGTGGCCGGGATGGCCGCCGCGGCCGAGGCCAGGGTGGCGCTTGCCGCCGCGGACCGGGCGGTGCGGGCGGGCCGGCGGGTGGCGGCCGGGGCCGGCGGCCGGATCCGGATCGCGTGCGCGGAGACGATGACGGCCTGGGTGCTCGTCCCGGTGCTGCGGGCCTGGCGGCGCCGGTTCCCCGACGTCGACCTGGACCTGAAGGAGTACACCAGCGCGGATCGGATGCTGGAGGTCCTGCTGGCCGGGGAAACGGACATCACCGTCGGGCCGCGGCCGACCCGGACCGATGAGCACGTCGAGGTGCTCGGCCGGGAGGAGATCGTGGTGGTCACCGGGTTCCCGCGCACCGCCGCGCAGCTGGCCGCGGCCGGCATGGGGGTGACGATCGTGCCGTGCTCCGCGCTGACCCCGCTGCCCGGCGCGACGATCAGGTCCCTGGATCCGCCCGAGCTGCGCGACGTCGTCGTCATCGTCGCCGCGCCGCACGACGACCTGCTCGGCCGGTTCGTCGCCGACCTGAAACGGCGCGGCCTGCCCGAGACGGCTACCCGGGACGCCGCCCAGCCCGAACGGCCGTCAGGTCCCGCCCGCGCGACGGTGATGCCGGGCGACGCGCACCCGGTTCCCGCATACGCCGGGAGCGCACCATGACCGCCGGGGATTGCTGGCTATGAAGATCATCGAGCACCCGGAGTTCGCGCACCGGCGCAGCCGGCTCACCTGCGACGGGTCGGCAAGGAACTCCGCCGCCTGGGTCGCGATAAACGCCAGCCGCGCGTTCCCGCCGAGCTCACGGTGCCAGTGCGTCTCCACCCGCAGCCCGGACCCGGCCGGCCGCAGTCGCCTGCTGGCCGGCGCCGATTGGGTGAAGAAATTGAGCTCAGATACCGCCGCATTCGGCGCCGGGCGACCGTCCACGAGCGCCTCGATCGTCTCCCGCAGTGCCCGGCGCAGCCGCCGCAACGCCATGATGGCAGGCAGGTCCCCGTCGGGCACGCGGCCTGCCTGCAGCCGCCACCAAGCCTCCGCACCGCCGTCCGCCGACAGCAGGTCATCGCCGATCGCCGAGCCAGGCACCGCGACGGTGTTGATGAGATCCACCGCCACTACCGGCTCGCCGACCAGCGCGAAGCGCCCGCGGCCGGCCGTGCCCGGCACCCGGGAATTGTAGCTATTAGCGATTTCGATCAGCGCCATGAATTCTTCGAAACCTTGGCTCCGCTGGAACCCTTGCCATGGGCAACGGTAATGTGTCAAGCTCGCTTTCGTCCATTAGTAATTATCGCCGGGATCTGTCGTTTCCAGGGTTTCCTTGATATCGATGAGCTTAACAGATTTGACGAGGCTGCCTGCAAAGGAGAAATAGATGCCCGCGCTGAAAAACCAGACCGTGCTAATAATCGGCCGGGGTAGCGGGATAGCCCGCGGGATCGCGCTTGCCGTCAGCGAAGAGGGCGGCCGGGTCATCGCGGCCGGGCTCCGCCCGGACGATCTCGCCGACGCCTACCGCGGCATGGATTTCGGTATCGAGCAGGTCGACGTCACGGACGAGTCGTCGGTCGCCGCGCTGGCGGCCAGGATCGCGCGGCTCGACCACGTCGTGTCCACGGCCTCCGCCCGGGCCCGGGGCAGCTACCGGGACCTGACCGCTGACCTGGTGAACCCGTCGTTCGCCACCAAGGTGACCGGAGCCCTGCTGCTGGCCAAGCACTTCGCCGGGAAGCTCCCGGCGGAAGGGTCGTTCCTGTTCCTGTCCGGGGCGACCGCGCTGAAGCCGGCTCCCGGCATGCTCGCCGTCGCCG
This sequence comes from Streptosporangiaceae bacterium, assembly GCA_030040475.1. The sequence goes on along the minus strand of JASHTQ010000379.1, from coordinate 7,011 downwards.
CGACCAACGCCGCGGTCGACGCGGTCACCGCCGGGCTGGCGGTCGAACTCGCCCCGATCAGGGTCAATGCCCTCGCCCCGGGAACCATCGACACCGGCGCGTACGACGCACTCGGCGAAGAACGCAAGGCGGTGCTGTTCGAGGCCAGGTCGCAGACCAACCCCGCCCGGCGCATCGGCACCGCCGCCGACGTCGCGGCGGCGGCTCTGGCGGTGCTGACCAACGGGTTCCTGACCGGGGTCTCCATCCCGGTCGACGGCGGCGAGCACCTCGTCTAGGCGCCATGACCGCGACCGTCGGTGACGCGCCCGGCTCGCCGGGCAAGATCGCGCCGCGGCGGCTATCGGCCGCCAGGCGCGTCGTCCGCGGGCGCGCGGCCGAGCAGACCATGGTCCTCGACCTGCTGCGGCATGCGCAGCGGGGGGCCGGCGGCGTGCTGCTGATAGACGGGGAACCGGGCATCGGCAAGTCCCTGCTGCTCCGCGACGCCATCGACGAGGCAGCGGAGCGGGGCTTTTCCCTGGCCGAGGGGGCAGCGGACCCGCTGGGTCAGGCCGTCCCCTTCTTCCCGCTGCGCACCGGCCTGCATGAGCCGCTCGCCGCGGATGATTCCTGTCACGACCGGCCGGATGCGCCCGGATGGTGGATCGCCCAGATGAGGGCGCGCATCCAGCAGCGGACCGCGGTAGCCCCCGTCCTGGTCTGCCTCGATGACCTGCACTGGGCCAGCCCGGTGACGCTGGCCGTGCTGCGGGCACTGCCGCGGGACCTGAAACGGTCCCCGGTTGCCTGGCTCTTCGCCCGGTCAAGCACGCACCAGCCCGCCGCGGAGTACCTGTTCGGCCTGCTGGAGAAGGACGGCGCCGCCCGGGTCACGCTGGCGCCGCTCGACGACGCCGCGGTCACGGCGATGCTCACCGACGCGTTCGGCGCACCTCCGGGCCGGGCCCTCGCAGACCTGGCCCGCGGCGCGGCCGGGAACCCCGCCCTGGTCGCCGAGCTCATCGACGGCCTCCGCGACGACCACGCGGTGCAGGTCACCGGCGGCCGCGCCGTGCTGGCGCCGGCCCGGCTGCCGCAGCGGATGCACGGCCTCGCGCAGCGACGGCTCGATGACCTCAGCGCGCGGGCACGCCACCTGCTGGAGACGGCCGCGGTGCTCGGCCCCGCGTTCCGCCTGGAAGACGCGGCCGAGATGCTCGGCGAGACCCCGGCCACGCTGCTGCCCGCGGTCGAGGAGGCGATGGACGCCGCGATCGTGGCCGCCGCGGAAAGCACGTTCGTGTTCCGCCATCAACTGCTGCGCCGCGCGATCGGCGAGATGATCCCGCAGCCGGCCCGCAAGGCGCTGCACCGGCAGTTCGCCGACATCCTGCTCGCCAGGGGCGAGCCGCCGGCCCGGGCCGCCGGCCACCTGATGCAGGCCGCGCATCCGGGTAACCCGGCGTCGCTGACCGGCCTGGACGTGGCGGCGGCGCGGGCGCTGCGCTGCGCACCGCAGACCGCGGCCGGCCTGGCGCTGCGCGCGCTTGAGCTGACGTCTCCCGGCGATCCGGCCGCGCTGCCCCGCGGGGTGGCCGCCGCCGAGACCCTGGCCGCGGCAGGCCGGCTTGAACAGGTCACAAGGATCGTCCACGACATGCTGGCCAGGCCGCTGCCGCGGCTGTCGGAGGACCGGCTGCGGTGCGCGCTGTCCTCGGTGCTGTGTGCCGGCGGTCAGGCTCGGGACGCGGTCGGCCAGGCCCAGCTCGTGCTCGCCAGCCCGCAGCTGCCCGACGACCTGCGGGACCAGGCCCTGACCGCGCAACTGCAGGCGCTCGCCGGGCTGCGCGACGAACTCGCCGGCCCGGTGGCCGGCACGGTGCTGATCGCCCCGGGCGAGCACGGCAGCCACGCCGTCGCGGCGGCCCGGCTCGCCCGCGCGGTCGTCAGCTGGGACAGCGGCCAGGTCGGCGACGCACTCGGGCTGCTGCGCGACGCGGCGCGGCACGTAGCAGGAATCTCCGCGGATGCCCGCGACGTCCAGCCGCTGCTCGCGCTCGCCGCGGCCCTGATCGACCTGCGTCAGCTCGAGGAGGCCGGCCGCATCCTGCAGGCCGCCGGCCAGCCCGCGCTTGACGGAATCCCCGCGCAGGCAGGACTGTCCCTGCTGCTCGCGCGCATCCAGCTGGCCGAGGGCAAGCTTGCCGGGGCCGCCGCCGATGGCCGGGCGGCCCTGGACGTCGCCATGGCCCTCGGCGCACACGGGTACGCCACGACCGCGCACAGCGTGCTCAGCGTGATCGAGCTGCGCCGCGGCGACATCGCGGCCGCGGCCCAGCACCTTACCTCCCGCCCGACGTCCGGCCCGCAGTTCGCCGACCTCTACGCGCGGCCAGAGTCCGCCATGGCGCAGGCACAGGTCACCGAGGCGCGCGACGGGCCCGCCGCCGCCCTCGGTCACCTCCGCCAGCTGTGCGCCGATCCACGTGCCCGGCGCGGACTGCTGCTCGGCGACCCGGCCATGGCGGCCTGGCTGGCTCGCACCGCGCTGGCCGCGGGCGACCGCGACCTTGCCGCCAGCGCCGCACGCACCGCCCGGGCGCTGGCGGGCAGCCATCCGGAGTTCCCGGCCCTGGCCGCGGCGGCGGACCACAGCGAGGGCGTGGCCAGCCGCGACCCGGTCAGGCTGGCCGAGGCCGCCAGCCGGCACCCCGATCCGTGGGCCAGGGCGTCGGCCGCCGAAGACCTGGGCGTGCTGCAGGGCGGCCACGGCGACCGGGATCAGGCGATCCGCCGCCTGAAGGAGGCGCTCGGCGGGTACCGTCAGGTCGGCGCCGACCGCGACCAGGCTCGCATCAGGCGGCGGCTGCGCAAGCTCGGCATCCGCCGGCGCCACTGGAGCACGCCCGCGGCCCGGCCGGTCACCGGGTGGGACAGCCTGACGCAGACCGAGCAGGCGGTCGCGGACCTGGTCGCCGAGGGGCTGGCCAACGGCCAGATCGCGGCCCGCATGTACATCAGCACCCACACCGTGGCTCATCACCTCCGCCAGGCCTTCCGCAAGCTCGGCATCGCCTCGCGGGTCGAACTCGCCCGCATCGTCATCCAGGAAAGAAGCTGACGAGGCGTGCCGAAGCTAGCCGATCTGACGATGTGCGGCCAGGTCGCGGCCGCCAGGCTGACCGGTGAGCGGACACCAAGCCGAAAGGACTAGCGCAATGACCATGAACTGGCTAGAGGGTACGGACGGCCGGTCGGCCATGCCCGTTTTCGCGGGGCAGAAGCTGGTGGTCGTCGGCGGCAGCAGCGGGATGGGGCGGCAGACCGCCGCCGACGTGGTGGCGGCGGGCGGCAGCGCGGTCATCATCGCGCAGGACGCGGGCAAGGTCGACGAGACCGTCCAGGCCCTGTCCAAGGACGGCCAGGCCTACGGCATCACCGCCGACCTGACCGACCGGACGCAGGCGGAGCGGGCCCGCCAGCAACTGGCCGCCGACCACGCCGACGCCACCCTGCTCGTCAACGCGGCCGGGCTGTTCCTTCCCAAGCCGTTCCTCGACCACGAGGGCGCCGACTACGACGCCTACGCCGAGCTGAACAGGGCCATCTTCTTCCTCACCCAGACCGTGGTCCGCGGCATGGTCGCCGCGGGCAACGGCGGGTCGATCGTGAACATCGGCAGCATGTGGGCGCTCCAGGCCATCGGCGCGACCCCGTCGTCGGCGTACTCGGCGGCCAAGGGCGGGCTGCACGCGCTGACCCACAACCTGGCCCTCGAGCTCGCCCCGCACGGCATCCGGGTCAACACGGTCGCCCCGGCCGTCGTGGCCACCCCGATCTACGAGCGGTTCGTCCCCTCCGACCAGCTCGACGCCACCCTGCACAGCTTCGACGCCTTCCACCCGCTGGGCCGGACCGGCACCGTCCGCGACATGGCCAACGCGATCACGTTCCTGCTCTCCCCGGCGACCAGCTGGGTCACCGGCGCCATCTGGAGCATCGACGGCGGCGTGATGGCCGGGCGCAACTGAGCCATGCCGAAGATCGAGGACTACGCGCTCCTCGGAGACCTGCATACGGCGGCGCTTGTGAGCAGCGCGGGGTCGATCGACTGGCTGTGCCTGCCCCGGTTCGATTCCCCCGCCGCGTTCGCCGCGCTGCTGCACAACTCCGACGCGGGGCACTGGACGCTCGCGCCCGCGGCGGGCACGGCCGTGGCCCGCAGGTACGCCGGCAACACCCTGGTCCTTGAAACCGACTGGGTCACCGCGTCGGGCTCGGCGCGGGTCATCGACTTCATGCCGCCCCGGGCGGACACGCCGCACGTCGTCCGGATCGCGGTGGGCCTGAGCGGCGAGGTGGCGATGCGGTCGACGCTGCGGCTGCGGTTCGACTACGGCCGCGTGGTCCCGTGGGTCCGGCACCACGGTCGGCAGGTCGACGCGATCGCGGGCCCGGATCGCGTCCGGCTGATCGCGGCGGTTCCGATGCGCGGCCACGACTGGATGACGGTCGCGGACTTCACCGTGCGCAGCGGCGACCGGGTCCCGTTCGTCTTGTCGTGGGCGCCGGGCCACGAGCCGATGGTCGCGTCCGTCGACGCCGAGCAGGCCCTGTCCGCGACCACGGACTTCTGGACGCAGTGGTGCGCCCACGGCTCCTACCAGACCGGGCCGTACCTCGACGCGGTGAACCGCTCGCTGCTCACGCTGAAGGCGCTGACCTACGAGCCGACCGGCGGGATCGTGGCGGCGCCTACCACGTCGCTGCCTGAGGAACTCGGCGGCGTCCGCAACTGGGACTACCGCTACTGCTGGCTGCGCGACGCCACCTATACCCTGCAGGCCCTGCTCGCGGCCGGCTTCCGGCGCGAGGCCGGCGCGTGGCGGGACTGGCTGCTGCGCTGCATAGCGGGTCAGCCGGAGATGCTGCAGATCCTGTACAGCCTGGACGGCGCGCGCCGGCTGCCCGAGACCGAGCTGCCCTGGCTGTCCGGCTACCAGGGCAGCAGCCCGGTCCGCACCGGCAACGCCGCGTCCGGCCAGCTCCAGCTCGACGTCTGGGGCGAGACCCTGGACGCGCTGTTCCTCGCCAGGCAGGCCGGGCTGCCCGCCGACCGCGACGCATGGGCGCTGCAGGTCGCGCTGATGAACCACCTCGAATCGGCCTGGCAGGAACCGGACAACGGGCTGTGGGAGGTACGCGGCGACCGGCAGCACTTCACCCACTCCAAGGTCATGGCCTGGGTGGCGGCCGACCGGATGGCCCGTTCGGTGCGCGAGCACGGCCTGCCGGGCCCGGCCGGGCGCTGGGAGGACCTGCGCGACCGGATCCACCGCGATGTCCTCGCCAACGCGTTCGACGCCGGGCGCAACACCTTCACCCAGGCGTACGGGTCGGCCGCGCTGGACGCCAGCCTGCTGCTGATCCCGCGGGTCGGTTTCCTGCCCGGCACCGACCCGCGGGTAATCGGCACGATCGCCGCGATCCGCCGGGAGCTGAGCGACGGCGGCCTGGTCCGCCGGTATTCGACCGGGGAGACGGACGACGGCGTCAAGGGCGGCGAGGGCCTGTTCATCGCGTGCTCGTTCTGGCTGGTGGACGCGCTGTACGCGGCCGGGCAGCAACGGGACGCCACCGCCCTGTTCGAGCGCCTGCTTGACCTGCGCAACGACGTCGGGCTGCTGAGCGAGGAGTGGGACCCCGCCGCCCGGCGCCAGCTTGGCAACTTTCCCCAGGCGTTCAGCCACTTCGCCCTGGTCGTCAGCGCCATCCAGCTGCATACCGGGCGCCCGGCCCGCAGCGACTCGATGTCGATGTGAGCGCCGGGGCCGCGGCGGCGATCGACCGGGTCGCGCTTGTCGTCTCGGACCTTGACCGGGCGGAGGACGACTACGTCCGGACCCTCGGGGCCAGCGTGCAGCGGCGCGATGACATCGAGCCCTCGGTGACCGGCGTGCTGCGCATCCCGCGCGGGCGCGGACGGCGGTCACTGCTGCGGCTCGGCGGCCAGCGGATCGAGCTGCTTGAGTTCACCGACTCCGCGGGCCGCCCGTATCCTCCGGACAGCACGAGCACCGACCTGTGGTTCCAGCACGTCGCGATCATCGTGGCCGACATGGGGCACGCGCATGCACGAGTCACGGCCAACCGCCGGTTCCGGCCCATCAGCCGCGAGGGTCCGGTGCGGCTGCCTGATGCATCCGGCGGGGTGACGGCGTTCAAGTTCCGTGATCATGACGGGCACCCGCTGGAACTGCTCGCCTTCCCCGAGGGACGCATGCCGGCCGAGTGGCGCGCGGCCGGCCGCGCCGGCCCCTTTCTCGGCATCGATCACACCGCGATCGCGATCAGCGACACCGCCCGCAGCACCAGGTTCTTCCGGTCGGTATTCGGGTTCCTGGCCGGCGGCCGCACCGAGAACCGCGGACCCGAGCAAGACGCCCTTGACGACGTGGACGGCGTCGCGGTCAGCGTCACCCAGATCGCGCGGAGCCTGCCCGCGCCGCGGATGGAACTCCTGCACTACCACGTGGGCACGCGCCGTCCGATTCCGGCCGACACGGCGAGCAACGACATCACCGCGACCCACTGCGCGGTGCGGGTCGCGTCGCTGCGGGCGGCCGCGGCGGCGCTTGCCCGCTGCGGCATGCCGCTGGCCGACGATCACCTCATGACCCTGCGCGGGGACACGCCGGCCGCGCTGATATCGGGACCCGACGGTCATCGCTTCCTGCTGGAAGAGGTCCCGATCCGCCCGGCGATGTGATCGCCGACCCGCAGCGCGTTCGCGATGATCGTCAAGGTCGGGTTCACCGCGCCGACCGACGGCATGAAGCTGCTGTCGACCACGTAGAGGTTGTCCAGGTCGTGGGCCTTGCAGTGGACGTCGAGGACCGAGCTGGCCGGGTCGGTGCCGAACCGCGCCGTGCCCGCCTGGTGTGCCGTGGCGCCGGCGTCGAACGTCTTGTGCAGGTAGAGGCTGCGGGCGACGGTCTCCTCGCGCATGCCGAGCTTGGCCAGCATGCC
>JASHTQ010000032.1 GCA_030040475.1 Streptosporangiaceae bacterium | reverse complement strand
GGCACCCTCTCGATCGGCACGTCACCCACGGTTACCGCCGTGGCCTTCCCCACCGCCTCGGCGGGCTGGCTGCTCGGCACTCCCGCCGCCAGCGGCTCCGGTTCGGGCCCGGCGCGCGCACAGGTGTGGCACACCACGAACGCGGGAGCCAGCTGGCAGGTCCAGTGGGCAGGCGGCGGCAGCCCGCTGGCGATCAGCGCGACCGACCCGGCACACGCCTGGGCGCTCATCGCCTGCCCCGGGCCTAAGCCGTCGTGCGGCCGCGAACTGCTCGGCACCTCCGACGGCGGCCGGCACTGGCGGCTGGTCACCACGCTGCCGGCGGCGGTGAACCTGATCCAGTTCGTCTCCGGCGGTCTGGGCCTCGCGACCTCGGATTCCTGCCTCGCCGACGTGGGGCTCACGCGCTGCCCTGGCAAGGTGCTCGTCAGCCGCGACGGCGGCATCCACTGGACGTCGGTGCTCAATGGCGCGGGCCCGGTATTCGCCACCGCCGCGGCGACCGGGCAGCTGTGGGCCGCGCAGACCTACCCGGCGCCGCAGGACGGGACGGGGACCCAGCCCGAGCCCGCCATCAGGTTCCTGACCAGCACCGACGGCGGCCGCCACTGGACCAGGCTCGGCGCCGTCAGCAACCTGGGACTGCTCAGCCCCGCCGTCAGAGTCACCCTCGCCGCCACCTCCGCCGGGCTCGCCTGGGCCAGCGTGTACGACCAGCTGAGCTGCGCCATGCACGGATGCGGTGTGGCGGACCTGCTCAGCAGCGGCAACGGCGGGCGGAGCTGGAGCACGGTGAACCTTGCCGACAGCTACCCCGATGACTGCGGCCTCGACGGCATCGCGTTCTCCGCCGCTCCCGACGGCTCGGCCTGGGCCGCGGCCGGGCGCAACGGCGCCGCCTGCTCGCCGCCTTACGGCCTGATGTACCGCTACGGCCCGGGCGGCTGGCAGCAGCTGACGCCCTGGCAGCTGACCCAGGCCAGCTCGCTGGACGCGGTCAGCGACAGGGAAGCCTACGCGATCGGCGACCAGGGCGTGCTGTCGGTGACCTTCGACGGCGGGGCGCGGTGGACCCAGCTGGTGCCCGCACCCGCCCCGGCCGGCCAGGTGGACGTCATCGGCCAGGCCACCGCGATCGCGGTGCAGGACCAGGCCGACGCGGGCGCCGTGCTGCGCTCGGCCGACGGCGGACGCAGCTGGAGCGAGGTCGCCGACCTGCCCGGCACGGCAACAGGGCTGGACTTCTGGTCCGCGAGCGACGGTGTCGCGATCACCTACTCTCCGGACGCCGCGGCGCCCTGGCAGCTGTTCCGCAGTGACGACGGCGGCGATAGCTGGGCGCCCGCGGGTGGCCTGCCGGTCGGAGGTGGCACCAGCGTCGAGGGACCCTGGATCGACGCCTCCGGGCAGGGCCTGCTGCTGACCACCGCGGGCGGCGCACCGTGGGAGGCAGGAAGCGGCGGCGTGGGCCCAGTGCGGGTGTGGACCACCGACGACTGGGGATTCATCTGGCACCGCGCGGGCCTGCTGCCGCTCGGCCGCGACGCCCTGGCGGGCCCGGCCAGCTTCAGCTACGTCGGCGGGTCGGCGGGCTGGACGGGCTGGCTCGTCGTCACCACCGCCAGCTACGCGGAGCGGGTGGCCGAGGTGAGCACCGGCGGCGGCGGGCTGCGCCTGCTCCCCGGCTCGCTGCCCGCGGACACCGTGCAGTTCCTCGGCCACGGCACCGGCTTCGTCTGGGGGCTCGACTACCCGAGCGCCCACCCGGACCTGACGGTCCTCGCGCTGTACCGGACGACCGACGGCGGCGGCAGCTGGCAGCACTCCGACATCGGGCTGGTCATCCCGGCCAGCTCGACGGCCGAGCCGCTGCTCGACTTCACCGACGCCAGCCACGGCTGGCTGGTCCTCGGCAACGCCACCTGGCGCACGTCCGACGGCGGCCGCAGCTGGCACCGAAGCTGAAATCCCGGGCGACACGCACCGGATGTCCGAGTCTTGCCGCGAGCCAGCGCACAGACTTGAACCATGTATCAGGAAGTCGCGGACGGGCTCGAGGGCGCCGAGGCGCTGCCGCTGCGCGGTCCTGACGTAACCCCGGGCGGGTGGGGCTACGTCAAGGACAGGATCGGCGCCTGGCGCGTGCTGCTCGACCGGCCGCTGACGTCCTACTACCTGGTTCTCGGCATCACGATCTTGCTGCTCGTGCTGGGCCTTGTCATGGTGGAGTCGACGGCGTCCGTCTTCGACCTCATCAACGGGCTCTCGCCGTATACGGACTTCTCCAAGCAACTGCTCGGCGCCGCCATCGGCCTGCCGCTCATGTGGCTGGTGGCGCACTCGTCGCCGCGGGTGTTCCGGGCCTTCGCCTACCCGCTGCTCGCGGTCGCCGCGGTCGGCCTGGCGCTCACGCTGATCCGCGGCATCGGCGTCTCGCAGAACGGTGCGTCCCGGTGGATCGCCATCGGGGGCTTCCAGATCCAGCCGTCCGAGCTGGCCAAGCTCGCGCTGGCGGTGTGGGGCGCCGACCTGCTCGCCCGCAAGGAGAAGCTGGGCCAGCTGGCCGACTGGCGGCACATGCTCGTGCCGCTGATGCCGGGCACGGGACTGCTGGCCATGCTCGTGATGACGGGCGACGACCTCGGCACCACCTTCATCCTGCTGGTCATCTTCCTCGCGCTGCTGTGGGTCATCGGCACGCCTGGCCGCGTGTTCTTCGGCATGCTGATCCTGATGGGCCTGGCCATCGGGCTCATGATCATCTCGGAGAAGTACCGCTTCGAGCGCATTACCGGCTTCCTGGATCAGCAGGGCGGCCCCACCGGCGCGGACATGCAGCAGATCCAGGGCCAGTACGCGGTCGGCTCCGGCGGCATCTTCGGCGTCGGCCTGGGCGCAAGCACCGAGAAGTGGGGCTGGGTACCCGAGTCGACCGACGACTTCATCTTCGCCATCATCGGCCAGGAACTGGGGCTGCTCGGCACGCTGTGCGTGACGTTTCTCTACGGCGGCCTCGCCTTCGCCGGGCTGCGGATCGCGCGGCGGGTGCCCGACGTGTTCGCACGCCTGGCCGCGACCGCGATCACTGCCTGGATCGTGGTGCAGGCCATCGTCAACATCGGCGCGGTGATCGGCGTCGTGCCGATCACAGGTGTGCCGCTGCCGCTGGTCTCCGCGGGCCTGTCGTCGCTGCTCGTGACGCTGGTCGCGCTGGGCATGCTGATGTCCTTCGCCAGGCTCGAGCCAGGTGCGCGGGAAGCTTTGGCCGCACGCGGCCCCGGCTGGCCGTGGCGCGTTCTAAGCTGGCTCGGTCTAGCAAAGCGCCGACGATGAAGCGGCAGCAGTTCAGGGACGAGACATGAGGGTATTGCTCGCCGGCGGTGGCTCTGCCGGTCACATCGAGCCAGCCATGGCGCTGGCGGATGCGCTGCGGCGCATCGATCCCGGTACCGAGATAACCTGCCTGGGCACCGAACGCGGCCTGGAGACCCGGCTGATACCGCTGCGCGGATATCCGCTGGAGCTCATCCCCGCCGTGCCGCTGCCGAGGACGGTGACGCCGAAGCTGCTCACGGTGCCCAGCAGGATGGCCGGCGCCGTCAACGCGGCCGCCGCCGTGCTCGACCGCACCCGCGCTCAGGTGCTCGTCGGCTTCGGCGGGTACGTCGCCACCCCGGCCTACCTGGCGGCGCGGCGGCGCAAGGTGCCGATGGTCGTGCACGAGGCGAACCCGAGACCAGGCCTTGCCAACAAGATCGGCGCCAGGTTCACCACGCACGTCTTCACCGGCCATCCGGACGCGGTGCTCAGGAACGCGACGTACATCGGCATCCCGATCAGGCGTGAGATCGCCGGGCTGGACAGGCTCGCGCTCGGCGACAAGGCCCGCTCCCACTTCGGCCTGCGCCCCGACCTTCCCGTGCTGCTCGTGACCGGCGGGTCGCAGGGAGCGCGTTCGCTGAACGCCGCGGTGTTCGGCGCGGCCGGCTGGCTTCGCGAGGCCGGCGTCCAGGTGCTGCACATCATCGGCCCGCGCAACGGCGCGGACGCGCCGGCCGCCTCGGCCGGCGTGCCCTACGTTGCCACGACCTTCATCGACAGGATGGATCTCGCCTACGCCGCGGCGGACTTCGCGCTCTGCCGGGCAGGCGCGATGACCTGCGCCGAGCTCACCGCGGTGGGGCTGCCCGCGGTGTACGTGCCGCTGCCGATCGGCAACGGCGAGCAGCGGCTGAACGCGCTTCCCATCGTGCAGCGGGGCGGCGGCATGCTGGTGTCCGACGGCGAGCTGACCGCCGAGTGGGTCCGCGACACCCTGCTACCCGTGCTGGTGAACATCGACCAGGTCGCGGACATGTCGGAGGCTGCCGCGGCGCTCGGCCGCGCCGACGCGGACCGGCTGCTCGCGGAGGCGGTCTTCGAGATTGTGGAGGGCAGGGGTGCCAACCCAGCCACTGAGTCGGCGACTGACGCCGGGTGACCCGGTCCCGGCCGCCGGGCTGGGCCGCGTGCACTTCACCGGCATCGGCGGTGCGGGCATGTCGGGCATCGCCCGCATCATGCTGGCCAGGGGCATGACCGTGTCCGGCAGCGACGCCGCGCCCTCCGCGCTGCTTGACGAACTGCTCACGCTCGGCGCGGACGTCCACGTGGGGCACTCGGCGGACAACCTGGGCACGCTGGGCCCAGGTGACACGCTGGTGCTGTCCACCGCGATCCGCGCGGACAACCCCGAGCTCGTCGAGGCCACCCGGCGGGGCATGCGGGTGCTGCACCGGGCGAACGCCCTCGCCTCGGTGATGGCCGGGCGGCGGGTCATCGCGGTGGCAGGCACCCACGGGAAGACCACCACCACCTCGATGCTCACCACGGTGCTGCGCGAGTGCGACGCCGACCCCGGGTACGTCATCGGCGGCATCCTCACCGAAACCGGGCTCGGCGCCGACGACGGCACGGGCGCCGACTTCGTCGCGGAGGCGGACGAGAGCGACGGGTCGTTCCTCGTGCTGGCGCCCGACGTCGCGATCATCACCAACGTGGAGGCCGACCACCTGGACAACTACGCCAGCCTCGCGGACATCGAGGCGGCGTTCACCGCGTTCGGCCGCGGCGTCTCCAGCCTGGTGCTGACCTGCGCGGACGACCCCGGCGCCGAGCGCGTCGCGGCGCGCCTCGCGACCCTGGGCGCGGCCCGCCTGCGCACCTACGGCGAATCGGCGGGCGCGGATTACCGGCTCACCGACGTCGCCTCGCGCGGGATGGCGGTCAGCTTCGCGGTCGCGGCGCAGGCCAGCCCGTTCGGTGAGGTCCATGCCCGGATGACGGTGCAGGTACCCGGGCACCACAACGCGCTGAACGCGACCGCCGCGTTCGCCGCCGCCGTCGAGCTGGGCCTCGCGCCGCCGCGGGTGTCCGCGGCCATCGGATGCTACCGCGGCGCCCGGCGCCGGCTTGAGGTCAAGGGGGAGGCGGCCGGGGTGCGGGTGCTCGACAGCTACGCGCATCACCCGACCGAGCTCGCCGCCGACCTGCGGGCCGCGCGTGACCTGGTGGCAGGCGATGTCACGGGCGCGGCGGCGACCGGGCGGGTCATCGCGATCTTCCAGCCGCACCTGTTCAGCCGGACCAGGATCTTCGCCGACGGCTTCGGCGCCGCGCTCGGGCTGGCCGACGAGGTGGTGGTGCTCGACGTCTACGCCGCCCGCGAGGACCCCGAGCCCGGGGTGACCGGCGCCCTGGTGGCCGACGCCGTCCCCGGCGGCCGGGCGCGCTTCGTGCCCGACCGTGCGGAGGCGGTCACCGCGATCGCGGCGGCCGCCAGGCCGGGCGACGTGGTGCTGACCATGGGAGCCGGGGACGTCACCATGCTCGGGCCGCGGCTCGTCGAGGCGCTGCGGGGGCGGCGAGGCGGGTGAGCGCACCGGTCGGCCTCCCGGCTCAGGCCCGGGCCCGGCGTCGGCTAGCACAGCGCAGGCCCCGGCGCCCGGCGGGCCCGCGTCGGCTAGCACCGCGCCGACCGTGGCGGACGATCTTCTTCGCCGTAGCGCTGACCGGCCTGCTGGCCGCAGGAGCCTGGACGCTGTTCGGCTCCCGGCTGCTCGCCGTCCGTTCCGTGGTCGTCACGGGCACCCACCTGGTACCGAAGGCCCAGGTCCTCGACGCCGCCGCGATACAGCTCGGCACGCCGCTGATCCGGGTGAACACCGGCGAGGTCGCGGCGCGGGTGGAGACCATCACACAGGTGCTGAGCGCGCAGGTCACCAGGTCCTGGCCGGATCGGGTCGTCATCGTTGTCCACGAGCGGACGCCCGCGCTCGCGGTGACGGGTCCGGGCGGCGGCTTCGACCTCATCGACCCGCACGGAGTGGTGGTCGAGTGGGTAGCCAGCCATCCGTTCGGCCTGCCGCTCTACCAGACGGCCTCTGCCACCTCACTGCGCGGCAGCCCGGACGTCAGCGCCGCCGCCGCCGTGCTCGCCGAACTGCCGCAAAGCCTGCGGGTGACGGTGCTCACGATCAGCGCGCCAAGCCCGGACCAGGTGACGCTGGGTCTGCCCGGCGGCGTGACCGTGCTGTGGGGCGGCACCGACCGGGCCCGGGCGAAGGCGGAAGAGCTCGCCATTCTCATGCGGACTCACGCGCAGTACTACGACGTGAGCGCGCCGGGAACCGCGCTGACGAAGTGACGCGACACGCGGTTGCGTTAGTTGACCAGGCAGCCTTCCCACCCTACTGTCCCTATCAATCGTGCGGACGGTAAAAACTTTAAATCTTTACCTGAAGGTGAAACCTTACGATGACTGACGATGCCCCCGCGGTGAATTCCGCAGCGCCGCTGGGGCAGAGTTTCCCGAGCCCGGGGCCATGATCGGCGGAAATTAATGCCGCCGGGAATGGTCGGCAGAAATAGCGAGCACAGTAAAACGAGCGGAAAGGTATCCTCCTCGTGGCAGCACCGCAGAACTATCTCGCGGTCATCAAGGTCGTCGGAATAGGCGGTGGCGGCGTCAACGCCGTCAATCGGATGATCGAAGAGGGACTCAAGGGCGTGGAGTTCATCGCGATCAATACCGACGCCCAGGCGCTGCTCATGAGCGACGCCGACGTCAAGCTGGACGTCGGCCGTGAGCTCACCAGAGGGCTGGGCGCCGGAGCCAACCCGGACGTCGGCTGCAAGGCCGCAGAAGATCACCGGGAGGAGATCGAGGAGGTGCTCAAGGGCGCCGACATGGTCTTCGTCACGGCCGGCGAGGGCGGCGGCACCGGCACCGGTGGCGCGCCCGTGGTCGCCAACGTGGCCCGCTCGCTCGGTGCGCTCACCATCGGCGTGGTCACCAGGCCGTTCGGGTTCGAGGGTAAGCGCCGCGTCGTGCAGGCCGAGCTCGGCATCGAACGGCTGCGCAGCGAGGTCGACACGCTGATCGTCATCCCCAACGACCGGCTGCTGTCGATCTCCGACCGGCACGTGAGCGTGCTTGACGCGTTCAAGGCCGCCGACCAGGTGCTGCTGTCCGGTGTGCAGGGCATCACCGACCTCATTACCACGCCGGGTCTGATCAACCTGGACTTCGCCGACGTCAAGTCGGTGATGTCCGGAGCCGGCTCGGCGCTCATGGGCACCGGATCCTCGCGCGGCGACGACCGCGCGGTGGCCGCCGCCGAGATGGCGATCTCGAGCCCGCTGCTCGAGGCGAGCATCGACGGCGCGCACGGCGTGCTGCTGTCCATCCAGGGCGGTTCCGATCTCGGCCTGTTCGAGATCAACGAGGCCGCGCAGCTGGTATCCAACTCCGCCGCGGTCGACGCCAACATCATCTTCGGCGCGGTCATCGACGATGCTCTCGGCGACGAGGTGCGCGTCACGGTCATCGCCGCCGGCCTGGACGAGAACCGGTCCGGGCGCTCCGCATCCGGCGCCGAGGGCGGCACCGCGCTGGCTCCGCCCGGCTCCAGCCGATCCGGTCCCGGCCCGGCGTCCACGTTCGCCGTCCCGCATCCGGCCCCCGCCCCGCGTCTAGGCCCCGTCGGCAGCCACCGGGCCAACGACGCGGTCTCCGTGCCTAACCTGCCCGAGGCCTCCGACCCAGCGGAGGACCTTTCTCAGCTCGACGGGCACGACGAGGACGGTCTCCCGGAGGTGCCCGCGCCCCTGGCGGCCCTGCTCGGTGCGCCGGTCTCCATCGATGAGCCCGGGTCAGCCGCGGAGACGACCGTCGCCTCGGCACTGCCGGACCTGCCCGCCCCGCCCCCCGTGCCCAAGACCTTCGATGTCGCCGCCACCAGACGCCGGCCGGTCGTCTTTGAGGAAGACGACGATCTGGATGTCCCCGACTTCCTCAAGTGACCGATCCTTGCCTTGACTTGGCCCGGCGGGATGAGCTTGCGATCCGGCTGGCCGCCGTGCGGCAGCGCATCTCCGCCGCCTGCGCCGCGGCGGGACGGGATGTCGGCGACATCACCCTGATCGCGGTCACCAAGACTCATCCCGCATCCGACGTACGGCTGCTCGCCGGGCTTGGCGTCCGCGACATCGGCGAGAACCGCGACGCGGAGGCCGCGCCGAAGGCGGCACAGTGCGCTGACCTCAATCTCACCTGGCATTTCATCGGCCGGCTGCAGACCAACAAGTGCGCGAGCGTGGCACGCTACGCCGCCGTCGTGCACTCGGTGGACCGGATGCGGCTGATCCGCGCGCTCGGCGTGGCCGCCCGCCGTGCCGACCGCGTGATCGACTGCCTGGTCGAGGTCAGCCTGGACGGTGACCCGGCCCGCGGCGGCGCGCCGGAGGCCGAGGTCGCCGCCCTGGCCCGGGCGCTCGCGACCGAGCCCGGGCTCGTCCTGCGCGGCGTAATGGCCATTGCCCCCCTCGGCATGGCCCCGGATCGCGCCTTTGCCAAACTCGGCGAAAGCGCCGAACGGGTACGCGCCGTTTCCCCGGCAGCCACGGTGATTTCGGCCGGGATGAGCGGTGATCTCGAGGCCGCCGTCGCGGCCGGCGCGACACACCTGCGAATTGGTACGGCGTTGCTCGGCGATCGTGGGCCTCGTGTCAGGTAATGTCCGACGCTAGAGCCGGATTGGCTGGCGAGGACGGGTGCAGGCTGGGAGGACTGAATAATGAGTGCCATGCGTAAGATGGCCGTCTATCTCGGCTTGGTCGAGGACGATCAGCGTTACCACGACAAGTACGACGCGTACGGGGAGTACGAGGACTACGACGAGGAGGCGGATCGCCCTGACGCGCCGGACGAGCCAGAGGTGCGCGGCGGCAGGGACGAGTACGGCGGCTACGCCGACTGGCGCTCGGAGCACGTTCCGCAGCCGTCAGATCTCGCACGTATTACGACACTGCATCCGCGTACTTACAATGAAGCGCGTACTATAGGGGAACACTTCCGCGAGGGCACCCCGGTGATCATGAACCTGACCGAGATGGTCGACAGCGACGCCAAGCGCCTCGTCGACTTCGCGGCCGGACTGATCTTCGGTTTGCGGGGCAGCATCGAGCGGGTGACCAACAAGGTCTTCCTGCTGTCTCCGGCGAACGTCGAGGTGACGGCGGAGGACAAGGCTCGCATAGTTGAGCGCGGCTTCTTCAATCAGAGCTAGTCAGCGAACAGTGATAAAGTGACTGCGATCAGTGACCTCGCCGGGCCGACCGGCGCCGGAGACTAGGTGGATTCGTGCAGTACGTGAAGGAGGTCCTGACCTACCTGCTGACGATCTACCTGGTCATCATGATCGGCGTTATGATCTTCAGCTGGATCCAGGCCTTCGCCCGCGACTGGCACCCGACGGGCATCCTGCTGGTGATCGCCGAGGTCTTCTACACCCTGACCGACCCGCCGCTGAAGTTCCTACGCCGTTTTATCCCGCCGCTTCGGATCGGTATGCGAGCGTTGGATCTCAGCTACATGGTTCTGTTCATTGTGGTCCTGATCCTGCTAGAAGTGGTCGTGCCGCGCCTTTGATTCAGGTACGGTCGTGAGGAACACGGTCCAAGTGTGCGCCGAGGAGACGAGATGCCGCTGACGCCCGCGGATGTGCGGAACAAGCAGTTCAGTACGACCAGGCTCAGGCCCGGCTACGACGAGGAAGAGGTCGACGCCTTCCTCGATGAGGTCGAGGCAGAGCTTGACCGGCTGATCCAGGAGAACGAAGAGCTCCGGGCGAAGCTGGCGGAGTGCTTGCGCGGTGGTAAGTCGGCGGTGCCTGCGTTGAGCTCTCCGCTGTCGGACCCGAAGCAGGACATGATGGTCCCGGAACCCCCCGTGATACCGGAGCGCAGGCAGCCTGAGCCGGTCATGATGGGCGGGATGCCGCACATCGAGGACAACATGGACACCGCCGCGCGGGTTCTCTCCCTTGCGCAGCAGACGGCGGACCAGGCGATTGCGGATGCCCGGCGCGAGGCCGACGAGACCCTGGGCCGTGCCCGCCGCGAGGCGGACGAGGTGCTGACCAAGGCCAGGCGCCAGGCCGAGCAGATCACCGGCGACGCGCGTGCCCGGGCGGAGAGCCTTGAGCGCGACGCGCAGGAGCGCCACCGTCAGGCGATGGGCTCGCTGGTCCAGACCCGCGAGGAGCTTGAGCGCAGGGTCGACGATCTGCGTGCCTTCGAGCGCGAGTACCGCAGCAGGCTGAAGGCCTACCTTGAGGGTCAGCTGCGCGACCTTGAGGCTGGCGTCACCGACAGCGGTAACTTCCCGACCATGGGCGCGCCGACTCAGCCGTCGATGTCGGCGGCGCTCGCTCAGACCGGCGTGCGTAACGGCGGTCAGGGCACCGGTCAGTACGTCGTGCCCGAGGTAGTCCAGCACGGTGGCTTCCGCGGCAGTGAGGGAGCGCCCTCGCGCGATCGGCGGTAACCGCCGCTGAACCTGAGAAGGGGACGCCTGGAGAACGTGCGTGATCCGGTTCAGTGCGTTTCTTGTTGCCGCAGCGCTCGGGCTGCTTGTCGCCGGTGTCGTAACGAGCAAGCTGCTGCTTGTCTATCTCGCGATCGGGATCAGCGGTGTCGCGCTGCTGGCGCTGGGCGCTGGCGCCGCCTTCAAGTGGTCCGAACTGTTCGGCAAGCCTGAGACGGCCGAGCCCGCGGTTTCCGGGCTCGGCCGTACCGATGCGGCGCCTGCCTTCGTCCCTGATCCGCACCCGCAGGCCCAGCAATCCGCCAGGCTGCCCGCCGCGCCCGCACCCACGGTGCCCGCGGTCTCGCCCTGGGCCGCCGTCCCCGTACCCGCCGCTCCGGTATCCGCCGCTCCGGTATCCGCCGCGCCTCAAGGCCCCTCGCTGGCCGGCCCCTCGCTGGCCGGCCCGCCACGAGCCGGATACCTGCCCGCCGACCGGCCCGCCGCCGCTGCCAGCCAGCGCCCGCCCGAGTTCCCGCCCCCGCCGGGATTCCCGCGACCGGCGGAGTTCCCGCCCCCGCCGGAATTCTCGCGGCCAGCGGAGTACCCGCCGCCAGCGGAGTACCCGCGGTCGCCGGAGTACCCGCGGCCGCCGGAGTACCCGCGGCCGCCCGAGGACCTGCGCCCCCCTGCCGCGTTTGTCCCCGGCCGCACCGCTGTGCCTCAGCCCCCGCCAGCCGCGCCCCCTGTCTCCGGCGTCGGCGGCCCGCCTTCGCCAGGCCGCACCACAGCCACACCGCCACCCGGGTTCTGGGACCGGCGCGATGAGTCGGCCGGCGCGTCCCCAACCCAGCCGTCCCCCGTTCACGCCGAGCCATCCCCGGCATCAGCTCAGCCCCCGGCCGCTCCCGCCGAGCCGCCCCCCACCCCGGCAGAAGCCGCCCTGCCCGAAACCGACCTACTCGTGCCCGCGGAGCCCGCCGTGCCCGCAGAGCCCGCCGAAGCGCCCCTTCAGGGCGTCACCGAGGTCGCAGAGCCGCCCGCGCCGCTAACGCCCGCCGAGTCGGCCGAAGCCCCGGAACCCGCTGAGGCTCCCGTGCCAGCCCCGATCGAGGCTGCTGCCGATGCCGCGCCCGCTGCTGCCGATGCCGCGCCCGCTGCCGCCGAAGCCGCGCCCGCAGTCATCGATGCCGCGGCCGCTGCCGCCGAGGCCGCGCCCGCAGTCGCCGAAGTGCGCGCAGCCGACCCGCCGTCAGCGGAGCCCGAGACCCGCAACCAAGCCGAGGTCGGCGACGAGCCGCCCGCCGAGCCCTCGTCGACCCCGCCCGACCCTCAGATGGAAGTGACTGTGGTGCCGGGCGTG
This sequence comes from Streptosporangiaceae bacterium, assembly GCA_030040475.1. The sequence continues at coordinate 5,154 of JASHTQ010000032.1, read as the reverse complement.
CCGAGATATCACACCGCGCAGTGCATCCTCATCCGGTTCATGGGCGTGAACGACCTTGAGCGGATGACGGTGGCCGCCGCCAGGGACTCCGGCTGCACCCCCTGCCGCGCCTGCCAGCCCGACGAGCCTGAATCGTCCCCCGAGTAACCGAAATAATCCGGATCTGGGCCATATCTCGTGATGGACACGACCGTCATCTGCCGGCCATTCGCATCATCCACCTCACAGGGACCGCCAGTCACTGAGCGCGATGCCCTGAGCGGGGCTCGTGACGCACAAGCCCCTTCTTGCGGGGCCTGTGACCCACAAGCCCCGTTACCAGCAGGCAAATCCATCGTGATCATCACGAGATGCGGGCCAGAACCAATAATCCGGCCTTCCGGCCGCTGCCACGCCAGGCCCTTGCCGGCCCGTCTGGACCGCAACGATGTAAAGACGTGGCGGTGATAACCGCTACAGGCTTACATCGTTGCGGCCAGGCCTGGTGACTGAGTGGCCGCCGGGGCAGATGGGGCTGGGGAACGGCACCCCGGACCCGCACCCCGGACCAGGGAACCGGACTCAGGTCCGCGACACACCGGAGGCGCGCCTCGCTTCGGAACAACTACGGAATCCGCCGGGCTTTCCGCTAAGCCCCAGCTTCCACTTCTGCCCCGCCCGCCGTACGAACGGCTCGCGGTCACGATTCAGGCGCGGCTGATCCAGAACTCCAGGCCGAGATCGGAATCCGCGTGCGGGAACCCCTGTGCGGCCGACGCCGAGGACGCGGCGGACCCGTAATCCACCGCCAGCACCTCCCCGGCGATCAGCGCTGCGTGCTCGGCAAGCGCCTCGGCCACCTCCGGGTCGCGGGCCGACCAGCGCAGCGAGATCCGGTCGGTCACGTCGAGGCCGTCGGTCTTGCGCGCATCTTGCACCAGCCTGATCACCTCGCGCGCCAGGCCCTCGCGGCGCAACTCCGGCGTGACCTCGGTGTCGATCGCCACCGTCTCGCCGGCGTCGGTGGCCACCGCCCAGCCGGCCCGCGGCGTCTGGGTCACGATCACGTCGTCGGGGCCGATCGACACCTCCGAGCCGTCGACGACGACGACGGTGATCGTCGAGCCCGCCAGCGCCGCCCCGGCGACGTCAAGAGCCGGAACCGAGCCGATCGCGGCGGCCACCGCCGGGGTCCGCGCCCCGAACCGCCGGCCGAGCGAGCGGAAGTTCGGCTTGACCGCGTAGTCCACCAGCCCGCCGCTGAGCACGTCGAGCGACGCCACGTTCAGCTCCGCGGCGACCTGAGCGCGCAGTTCATCCGGCAGGTCCTCGAACCCCGGCGCGCCGATCAGTGCCCGTGACAACGGCTGCCGGGTGCGCACAGAAGCACCCGAGCGGGCCGAACGCCCCAGCTCGACGAGCCGCCGGACCAGCGCCATCCGTGCCGACAGGCGCGCATCGATCAGCAAAGGGTCGAACGACGGCCACGACGCCAGATGCACGGACTCCGCCGCCCCGGCAGAACGCAGCACGCCCCAGACGTAGTCGGTGACGAACGGCGTGATCGGCGCCATCAGCAGCGTCAGCGTGGTCACGCACTCGTACAGCGTCGCGAACGCCGCCGCCCCGGTCTGCGACGAGGGGCCGTCCCAGAACCGCCGCCTTGACCTGCGCACGTACCAGTTGGACAGGTCGTCGATGAACGCCGCGAGCCGCCGCCCGGCGACCGCCGTGTCGAAGACGTCCAGCGCGGAGGTGACGTCCCGCACCACCGCGTGTAGTTCGCCGAGCACCCACCGGTCCAGCAGCGGCCGGTCCGCGACCGGGGGCGCGCAGGCGAGGTCGGCCGCGCTCCACCCGCCCGCGTTCGCGTACAGGACCAGGAAGGACGCGGTGTTCCAGTAGGTCAGCAGGACCTTCCTGACGATCTCGTCGAGCGCGTCGTGCCCGATCCGCCGCGCTCCCCACGGCGAGCCTGAGGCCGCGAAGAACCACCGCAGCGCGTCCGCGCCGTGCGCCTCCATCAGCGGAATCGGCTCGAGCACGTTGCCGAGGTGCTTGCTCATCTTGACGCCGGCCTCGTCGAGGATCAGGCCGACGCAGACCACGTTCTCGTACGACGACCGCCCGAACACCAGCGTCCCCACGGCCATCAGCGAGTAGAACCAGCCACGGGTCTGGTCGAGCGCCTCGCAGATGAACTGCGCCGGGTAGGCGGCCTCGAACTCGGCCTCGTTCCGCAGCGGCGCGCCGAACTGCGAGAACGGCATCGCGCCCGAGTCATACCAGACGTCGATGACCTCGGGTACCCGCCGCGCGCGCTCCCCGCAGACCGGGCAGGAGAACGTGACCGCGTCGACGTACGGGCGGTGCGGATCCAGCCCGGTCAGGTCGCGCCCGGCTAGCTCGGACAGCTCGGCGAGCGAGCCGACGCAGGTCACGTGCTCCTCGTCGCACACCCACAGCGGCAGCGGCGTGCCCCAGTACCTGGTCCGGGACAGCGCCCAGTCCACGTTGTTGCGCAGCCACTCGCCGTACCGCCCGTTCTTGACCGTCGCCGGGTACCAGTTCGTCCGCTCGTTCTGCTCGAGCAGCCTGTCCTTGATCGCGGTGGTCCTGATGAACCACGACGGCACCGCGTAGTAGATCAGCAGCGTGCCGCACCGCCAGCAGTGCGGGTAGCTGTGCTCGTGCCGCTCGGAACGCAGCAGCAGTCCCCGGTCGCGCAGGTCCTCGGTCAGCCGCTGGTCGGCGTCCTTGAAGAACATCCCGCCGACCATCGGCACGTCGTCCTCGAACCGCCCGTCCGGCCGCACCGGATTGACCACGGGCAGCCCGTGCGCCCGCGAGGCCTCCATGTCGTCGGCGCCGAAGGCCGGGGCGAGGTGGACGAGCCCGGTGCCATCCTCCGTAGTCACGAATGTCCCTGGAATCACGATATGCGCGTCAGGGATCTTTATGATGCCGAACGGGCGGTGGTAACTCGCCCCGACCAAGGCTCTTCCGGCGAACCGGGTGACTACCTGCCAGCCATCGCCAAGCACCCGGCCCACCAGGTCCTCGGCCACGACCACCCGGTCTTCCCCGTCGCGGGCGAGCACGTACGTCGCGTCGGGGTGCACGGCCACCGCCGTGTTGGCGACCAGCGTCCACGGCGTCGTCGTCCATACCAGCAGGTCGGCGCCCACGAGCTCGGCAGGCGCGGTGTCCGGCACGGTGAGCAGGCGGAACCTCACCGTGATGGCGGGGTCGGACACCGTCTGGTAGACGCCGGGCTGGCCCATCTCGTGGTCGGACAGCGGCGTGCCGCAGCGCGGGCAGTACGGGCTGATCCTGAAGTCGCGTACCAGCAGCCCGGCGTCGAAGACGACCTTGAGCGACCACCAGACGGACTCGATGTAGCTCGGGTCCATCGTCCGGTAGGCGTTGTCGGTGTCGGCCCAGTAGCCCATCCGGCGCGACATTTCCAGCCAGGCGTCGACGTACCGCAGCACCGACTCGCGGCAGCGCGCGTTGAACTCGGCGACCCCGTACGCCTCGATGTCCTTCTTGCCTGACAGGCCGAGTTCCTTCTCCACGGCTACCTCGACCGGCAGCCCGTGGCAGTCCCAGCCGCCCTTACGGGGGACATGGAACCCGCGCATGGTCCTGAACCTGGGGAACAGGTCCTTGAAGGTCCTTGCCTCCACGTGGTGCACGCCCGGCAGCCCGTTGGCGGTCGGCGGGCCCTCGTAGAAGGTCCAGGTCTGCCCGCCCTCGGTCTGCTTCAGCGATCGCTCGAAGATCCCCGCGTCTTGCCAGCGGGTGAGTATCTCGTGCTCCAGTTCAGGCAGGTCAACCTGCGCGGGGAGCGGCTCGAATCCCTGCACCGGCATAGAGTAGCCGATGCCTTGCGCAGGCGGGTATTCTCCGCACATGCCCGCAGCCCCGCAGTCCGACGCCGCCCATTTTCCGGTGCGGCCCGGTGAGGAGCCGTGGACCGCTACCGAACTCGAGCAGGTGCGCGCCGAGCTTGAGGCCGAGGCCGTCGGCCTGCACGGCGACATCGCCAGGATGGCGTCCGACATCGCCGAACTCCTCACCGATGCGGTCCAGGACGCGGGCGACGACCAGACGGACGCCGGCACCAAGGTGTCCGAGCGCGAGCACGAGCTTGCCCTCACCCAGAACGCTCAGGACCTGCTCGACCAGGGTGAGCGCGCGCTGGCCCGAATCGATGCGGGAACATATGGAGTATGCGAATCGTGCGGCCAGCCGATAGGGAAGGCGCGCCTGCAGGCCTTCCCGCGGGCGACCCTGTGCGTGACCTGCAAGCAACGCCAGGAACGCCGCTGACCGAGCTGCCGCTGGCCCGGACCCGCCCGCGCCGGGTCGGGGTGCTGCTCGGGGTCGCCGCGGGAGTCCTCGCCGCCGACCTGGTCTCCAAGGCCGTCGTGGTCGCGCACATCCGCGAGGGCAGCTACATCCACCTGATCGGCACCGTGCTCATGCTCACCCAGGTGCGCAACGGGGGAGCGGCGTTCAACATCGGCGGCACCTCGATCACCATCGTGTTCACCGCGATCGCCGCCGGAGTGATCATCTACATCCTGCGTGCCGCCAGGAACCTGCGCAGCATCGGCTGGGCGATCTGTCTCGGCCTGCTGCTCGGCGGCGCGACGGGCAACCTGGTCGACAGGATCTTCCGCGCGCCGGGGCCGTTCCGCGGCGACGTCGTGGACTGGATCGAGCTGACCCGCTACTGGCCGGTCTTCAACCTCGCCGACTCCGCCATTACCTGCGGCGGCGTCCTGTTCGTCCTGCTTGCCCTGCGCGGGATCCGGCTGGACGGGACCCGGACGGTCCGCGAGCCATGACGCCGGGGCAGCGCCAGGTCGCCGTTCCCGACGGCCTGGACGGGGAGCGGCTCGACGCCGCGCTGGCCAGGATGTTCGGCCTGTCCAGGTCCAGGGCGGCCGAGCTGATCGCGGACGGCCTCGTGCTGCTCGACGGCCGTCCCGCGGCCAAGTCGGATCGCGTGCTGGCCGGCGAGCCGTTGCAGGTGACGCTCCCGCCGCCGCGGCAGCCCGAGCCCCCGCGGCCCGTCGAGGGCCTGACCGTGCTGCATGAGGACGAGGACATCCTGGTGGTGGACAAGCCCCGCGGCGTGGCGGCCCACCCGTCGCCGGGCTGGAC
>JASHTQ010000378.1 GCA_030040475.1 Streptosporangiaceae bacterium | reverse complement strand
CGGCCCGCCGCCTCGGACATGTACCAGCGGTGCTCGAGGACCTCGTGGAAGACCTCCGCGGGGGGCAGCCGGTCGCGCAGGTCGTCGGGGATCGCGGCGATCACCGGATCGTAGACCTCCTCCAGCCACCGGTTGGCCGCGACCACCTCGGAGAACGGGCGCCCTTCCTTCTGCTCCAGGTAGGCGCGGAAGCCGGCAATGTCGTTGAGCAGCCTGCGCGCCTGGTTCTCGCCGGCGTCGATCCCGGTCCGGAGGAAAAGCTGCCTGGCGAAGTGCCCGGATTCCGCGACCCGTGTCCGCAGCCGCAGCTTGTTGCCCTCGGGGGTTCCGATCAGCTCGACCTCGTCGGCCTCGAAACCGAGCGCGTTGAGTCGGCGCAGCCGCTCCGCGATAAGGTACCGCTGCTCGTCGGGGCGCAGGATCTCCTCGCGGGTCAGCTCCTGCCACAGCGATTCGTAGCGCTTGCGCAGCTCGTCGGATATCTCCAGCGGGTCCAGATCGGCCGGGAGCTGCTCGCCGGCCTGCAGGTCGAGCAGCTCGCCGAAGACCCGCTCGACGGCCAGGTCCACGTCGTACTCGCGCTGCCCGTCGGTCAGCGACGGATGCTGCTCGCTGGTTTCCGCGTCCACCAGGTATGCCTCCAGGGTGCCCGCGTCATGCCGGAACAGCGTGTTGGACAGCGAGCAGTCACCCCAGAAGAACCCGGAAAGATGCAGCCGGACGAGAAGTTCGACCAGCGCGTCGAGGAGCCCGTCGACGGGCTGGATGCCCCGGGGGTGCGAGAAGACGGCCCGGTACGTCGTGGCGTAGCTGAGGAACCTGGTCACCAGGATGGCGTCGGCGTCCCGCTGCCCGCGGCCGGACTCCTGCAGGTCGACCGCGATCCCGACCACCTCGACCGCGGGGACGTTCAGGTCGGCAAGCGCCCGCAGCACCCGGTACTCGCGCCTGGCGAGCCGCTCGCTCAGCTCCTTCAGCGCGTACAGCGTGCCGTCGTCGTAGACGAACCGCACCACGTGCCTGGAGATGCCGCGCTGCCTGATCTCGACCAGCCGGTCATCGCGCCACTCCGCCAGCGGCACCGGCCACGGCAGGGTCAGCAGCCCGGCCGCGTGGTCGGCCGGAGGGGTGAAGACGAACCGCACGCCGGGCGCCCTAGCCGAGCCCGCGGGGGGGTTTGGGCCCGCCGCCACGGGCGGCCAGGCCAGCAGGGTCGTCCCCCCGGGCTAGCGCAGACGGGGACATGTTGGCGCCGCTGATCACCACGGCGACGTGCTCCCCGGCGGCGGGCTTGTACCCGCCGGCGAGCAGCGCGGCGATCCCGACCGACGCGGCCGGCTCGGCGGCGATCCGCAGCGCCTGCCACAGGGCCTGCTGCGCCGCGAGGATCGCGTCGTCGTCGACGAGCACGACGTCCTCCACGTACGCCTGGGTGATCGGGAACACCAGCTCGCCGACGCGCCGCGGGGCAAGCGCGTCGGCCGCGACGCTGCCGGCCGGCGCGTCCACCGGTTCCCCCTGCGCCCTGGCGTAGGCCAGCGTGGGCGCGCCGTCCGGCTCGACGCCGATGACGCGGACGGCGCCCGCGAACCAGGACGCGATGCCGGCGATCAGCCCGCCGCCCCCGACCGGGACGAGCACCGTGTCGAGCTCGCCGACCTGCCCGGACAGCTCGAGGGCGAGGGTGCCCTGGCCGAGGATCGTCTCCCGCTGGTCGTAGGCGTGCACGCTCATCGCGCCCGAGGCCTGCGCCCAGCGCTCGGCCTCGGCCAGCGCGTCGGCGTAGCGCTCGCCGGTGACCACCAGGTCCGCGCCGAGCTGCCGGATCCGCTCGATCTTGGCCGGGGCGGACACGGTCGGGACGAAGATCTTCGCCGGGACTTCCCGCCGGTTCGCGGCGTAGGCGACCGCCACGCCGTGATTGCCGCCGGAGGCCGCCACCACCCCGGCCGGCGGCACGTCGCGCAGCAGCAGGTTGGAGAACGCCCCCCGGGCCTTGAACGACCCCGAGCACTGCAGCTGCTCGAGCTTGAGCCACGCCGTCCCCGACCCGCCGATGTCGGCGAGGTCGGCACCGATCACCGGCGTCCGCCGGATGTAGGGGCGGATCGCCTCGTGGGTGCGGCGGATGTCGTCAGTACCGATCACGCTTGCCAACATACCCAGGCCCGCGGTGGCGGCGGAGGGCGAGGCGGGGGAGACTGACGTCATGACTACCCACGCGCACCACGACCACGACCACGAACACGAGAGCTCGGCCTGCGACGTGGCGCACGGATCCGTCCCCGCCCCGGCGGTCCTCGGTGCCGAGCGCACGCTCGTGGCGGTCTTCGCCTCGCCGGTCGCGGGCTACCTGCTGCGGTACGCCGCGGACGTGGGGTTCCGCGGGCTGCTGCTCGAGCCGGACGAGGCGCGCGCGGCGGGCGCCGCCGCCCTCGGGTTCCCGCTGCTCACCGCGGCGCCCGACGATCTCGACGACACCGTGGACGTGGTAGCCACCGACCACCACAGGCCCGAGCTCGGCGTCGTACTCCGCGACGCGCTTGCCACCAAGGCGCGCTGGATCGGTGTCCTGGGCAACCCGCATCATCCGGGGCCGCACATCCAGCTGCTGACCGAACTCGGCGTGCCCGCGGCCGAGATCGCCCGCGTGCACCGGCCGATCGGGCTCAACATCGGCTCGCGGACGCCGCCCGAGATCGCGATCTCCACCCTGGCCGGGCTGCTGGCCGACCGCAACGGCCGCCCCGGCGGCTTCGAGTTCTGAGGGACTCGCTTGGCCCAGCCCGGCACCGCCGCCGGCGATTCTGCGATACACGCCTGAGACGGGCATAGCCACGCGCCTCGTTCTGTTGCACAGGGCGGGGGCATGGCATGCGGGAGGCTGTCTTGGCCGGAGGGTTTTTCCGGCACCGGGGCCTGATCGCGTTCTGCGCTGGAGGCGCGGTCGCAGAGGCCGGCCTGCTCTCCTTCCTCGCTCCCGCGGCCCGGCCGCTCGCGCCGCAGGTGACGGCGCTGCCGCCGCTGGCGGCCTACCATGACCTGCGCTGGCTGTTCGCGTTCAACCAGTCCTGGCTCGCCTTCACCGGCGTGCTGGTACTGCTGCTGCTCGCCAGGGCCGCCGCTGACGTGGTCCTGCTCCAGCTGGCCTGGCCGCAGGAGCTGGCCCCCGCCGTCGCCAGGCCGCGGTTCCTGGCCTCGTTCGTGTCGTGCGCGGTGCTCACCGTGCTGGTGTGGGTGGTGATGTCGCCGGTCGTCACGCTGATGTTCGGCGTGGCCCTGGTCCCGTTCTCCTGGCCGTTCCTGGCCGCGGTCCCGATCCTGCTCGGCACGACGGTCGTGCTGAGCCACGGCGGCGTCGGCCAGGCGTGGTGGCGGCGGCTGCCGCCGGGCAGCACGGTGGCGTGGCTGCTCGTCATGTTCCTCGTGCTGTCCGCCGCCTCGGTGGCGATGGCGCACCTGGATACCGCCGGCGTGCTCGCGGTGGCCGGGGTGGCCGGGGTCGTCAACGCGCGCGCCTGGTACGGCCTGACCGCCGCGGCGGTCAGGCGCGCCGCCGAACAGCCGCCCCGGGCCTGGCAATGGCGGATCGCGCTGTGGCGGATCAGGCAGGCGCTGCGCAACCGCACCAACTGGCTGCCGGTCACGCCGATAGCGGCGCTGATGGTCATCGCGCTCGTGGTGGGCCTGACCAGGATGGCGTTCACCGGGACCGTCCAGTTCAGCACCGCGGCGGGCGACGTCGCCGCGGGCGCGGTCACGCAGTCAGGAGCCGGGTCGGCCGCGGCCGCAGCCGGGCCAGCGCACCGGGCCGGCCCGGTGGCAGGCGCGGTGCTGGTGGTCGATGGCTTCGGCTCGACCTGCTGCGACGACGCCGACGCGCTGGCCGCCGCGGAGCCCGACATGATCGTCCGCCAGTTCTCCTACCTGGGCCTGAACGCGGCGGGAAACCCGATCCCCTACGGCCCGGACGCCGAGGACCTGCCGATCCAGGTCCTCGGCGACCGGATGGCGACGCAGCTGCTGCGGCTCTACCGGCAGGCTCACGTGGCCGTGGACGTGATAGCGGAGAGCGAGGGCACCCTCGGCCTGTACGCGATGCTGGCCAGGCACCCGCACCTGCCGGTGCGCTCGCTCGTGCTGCTCAGCCCGATCGTGGCCCCCGGCCAGGTCGGTCAGGGCGGCCAGGCGAGCGGGACCGTTCCCGGCGACGCGCTGATCACGCTGAACAACCTGGTCGGCGGGATGTCCCCGTACGGCAGCTCGGGAGCCAGGGAGCTGATCGACTCGGTGAGCCAGGTCGGCGCCACGTACTACGCGTCGGTCAGCAAGGACAGCGGCATCCCCTGGCTCGCGGTGATCCCGCTCGCCGACGCCGTCACGCTGCCCGCGTGCCCGTGGCCGCAGAGCGTCATCTTCGTGGCGGCCTTCCACGGCGGCCTGCTCGGCCACGCCTCGGTTCGGCAGATGGTGGTGTCGTTCCTTGCCGACGGCAGGGTCAGCCCGACCGGCCCGCCGCAGCAGCGGCTGCGAAGCGCGGCCCAGCTCATCTCGTCCGCCGCCACCGCCTGGCGGATGCCGGACTTCGGTGCCGCCTGCCCGGCCTAGCGGCTGGCGGAACCGAAGTGCGATCCGGTACGCTGTGGCGCGTGACGCGACCAGCCAGCAGCCAGTGGTGGCGCCGCCCGTAGGCGGCGCACTGACTCAAGGCGTTGTGCGGCACAGTCAGATCCCGAAGCGACCGCCCAGGACCGGCGGCCGCTTTTTCTTTCCCGCCTCCTGGGTCCTGACACCCTAAGGGGCCATCGTGGACTCATCGCACCTGACGACTCGCGGCGGCGTGCGCGTCACCCGCACCGCTACGCCGTTCGACCCCGCCGAGCTCGGCGTCATCGCGGCCTCCGTCGACGGCCGCCGCGGCGGCGTGATGAGCTCGGGAATGGAGTACCCGGGACGGTACAGCCGCTGGCACATGGCCTACGTCGACCCGTGCGCCGAGATCATCGCCGTCGGCCGGCGGGTAACGGCGCGCGCGCTCAACGAGCGGGGCCGCGTGCTGATGCCGGTGATCCGCGCCGCCATGCAGCGGGCCGGCGAGCTCGTCGCCGACGACACCGTGGTGATCCCCGAGCCCGACAGGGAGTTCACCGAGGAGGAGCGCAGCCGCCGGCCCACGGTCTTCACCGCGCTGCGGGAGATCGCCGCCGCGTTCGGCTGCGACGACCCCCACCTGGGGCTGTACGGCGCGTTCGGATACGACCTGGCGTTCCAGTTCGAGCCGGTGCGGCTGCGGCTGCAGCGCCCGGCCGCCCAGCGCGACCTGGTGCTGCACCTGCCCGACGAGATCTGGGTGCTCGACCGCAAGCGCGAGGAAGCCGTCAGGTACAGCTACGAGTTCGAGGTCGGCGGGACATCGACGGCGGGCCTGGACCGCCGGACGGCAAGCACGGACGCTGCGGGCGCACCACGGCTCGTTCGGGAAAAAAGAGAACTGCCTCAGCCGCCGCGGCCGGGTAGCTATGCGCGGGTCGTGGAGGTGGCCAGGGAGCGGTTCGCCTGCGGGGACCTGTTCGAGGTCGTGCCGAGCCACGTGTTCCACGGCAGCTGCGCGTCGCCCGCCGCGTTCTACGAGCTGCTCCGGCAGCGCAACCCGGCGCCGTACGAGTTCCTGTTCAACCTGGGCGAGGGGGAGTTCCTGGTCGGCGCGTCGCCGGAGATGTACGTCAGGGTGACAGGGGACCGGGTGGAGACCTGCCCGATCGCCGGCACGATCGCCCGCGGCGAGGACACGCTCGAGGACGCGGCGAACATCGCCACCCTGCTCGGCTCGGCCAAGGAGGAATCCGAGCTGACCATGTGCACCGACGTGGACCGCAACGACAAGGCGCGGGTCTGCGTGCCGGGCTCGGTGCGGGTCATCGGCCGTCGGCAGATCGAGATGTACAGCCGCCTCATCCACACCGTGGATCACATCGAGGGACGGCTGCGGCCCGGGTTCGACGCGCTGGACGCGTTCCTCACCCACATGTGGGCGGTCACCGTGACCGGCGCGCCGAAGACCTGGGCCATGCAGTTCATCGAGGATCACGAACAGACGCCGCGCCGCTGGTACGGCGGCGCGGTCGGCAAGATCGGCTTCGACGGGTCGATGAACACCGGGCTCACGCTGCGTACCGCGCACATCGCCGGCGGGATCGCGGCGGTGCGCGCGGGCGCGACGCTGCTGTACGACTCGGTGCCCGAGGCCGAGGAGCGGGAGACCCACATCAAGGCGCGTGCGCTGCTCGAGACGCTGGCCGAGGCCGGGCGCCTCACCGCCGAGGCGGCGAACCCGGCCCCGTCCGGGCCCGCCGAGCGCGGCGGCCGCGGGCTGCGGGTGCTCCTCGTCGACCACCAGGACTCCTTCGTGCACACGCTCGGCGACTACTTCCGCCAGCACGGGGCGCAGGTGACGACCCTGCGATCCGGCTTCCCGCCCGCCCTGCTCGACTCCTACGCGCCGGACCTGGTCGTGCTCTCTCCCGGTCCGGGACGGCCCGCGGACTTCGGCTGCGCCGCGCTGCTCGACCAGGTCTACGCGCGTCAGCTGCCGGTCTTCGGCGTCTGCCTGGGGCTGCAGGCCATGGTCGAGCACGCGGGCGGCACGCTCGGCCTGCTGCCCGAGCCCGCGCACGGCAAGCCGGGGCTGGTCCGGGTATCCGGGGGATCGCTGCTCGCCGGGCTGCCCGCCGAGTTCACCGCCGGCCGCTACCACAGCCTGTACGCGCCGGCCGCCGAGGTCCGCGGCGGTTTCGCGGTGACCGCGTCGCTGTGTTCGCCAGAGGGGGCGGACGGCGTGGTGATGGCGATCGAGGACGCCGCCGCGGGCCGCTGGGCGGTGCAGTTCCACCCCGAGTCGATCCTCACCGCCTCAGGCCGCGTCGGCCACCAGATCATCGGCAACGTCCTTGACCTGTGTCGTGCCCGTCTCGCTAGCCTTGCCCTTGAAGACTCACGGCCGGGATCGGTAATGACCGGGACCGTCACTCACTCGGCGCACACAGTCTCGGAGACTAGCAAGTGACCAGCATGTCAGCGGCCGATGGCACCAGCTCTGGCCGGGCAGAATGACTACCATGTCGGGCATCACCTTCCGCAGCGACATGACTGTCGAGCTGATCAAGCACGCAGCCTCTGATGCGGACGTGATCTGGGCGGCGCGGGTGTCCACCAAAGGCGAGCAGACCCTGGCGGAAATCGACGCGGATCCAGAGCGGTCGGCCGGACTGATCAACTTCCTGATGCGTGACCGGCACGGCACCCCGTTCGAGCATTCCTCGATGACCTTCTACGTGCAGGCGCCGATCTTCGTATTCCGGGAGTTCATGCGGCACCGCACCTTCAGCTACAACGAGGAAAGCGGCCGGTACCGCAAGCTCAGCCCGGTCTTCTACCGTCCTGGTCGGGACCGCAAGCTGGTGCAAACCGGCAAGCCGGGGGCCTATGTGTTCGAGGACGGCACTGCCGAGCAGCATGAGCTGGTCAGTGCCAGCGTCCAGGAGTCTTGCCGCCAGGCCTACGCTGCCTACCTGTCGATGCTTGAGGCGGGCGTGGCGCGCGAGGTGGCCCGCACCGTGCTCCCGGTCGGGTTGTACTCCTCGATGTACGCCACGTGCAACGCACGCGCCCTGATGAACTTCCTGTCGCTGCGCGTGCGGAACTCCGGCGCCGCGTTCCCGTCATTCCCGCAGCGGGAGATCGAGATGGTCGCAGAGCAGATGGAGGCGTTGTGGGAACGGCTGATGCCGTTGACGCATGCTGCCTTTGAGCGGAACGGGCGCGTCTGCCCGTAGCCACCTCCGCGGCGGCCCGACCGGTGCGGGCACCCGGGTCAGACAGGCAGGCCTGAGGTCGCCCGCAAACTCTCGCGCACCCTGACTCGTGTCGCGCACCTCGGAATGTCAGCCCTGGTCTGTAGTGTGCTGTGCGGTGAGAAGTGTAGAGCCCGAGGTCTTCCTGGTTGCCCGGCCGAAAGTCGATTACGACGCGATGGCGGCCTACCTGCGCGAGGTGGGCGGCGAGCACTGGCTGGAGCGCCTAGATCGCGATCAGCGCGGCAACGATGCTCAGGACCTTGCCGAGTTCGCGGGCTGGAAGCCGTGGCCTAAGGTCGACGGAACTGAGGTCTTCGGCACGCTCAACCCAGTTAGTAACCGACTTGAATATCAGAAGGCAGCTCGAGGAGTTCCAGCTGTGGATGGCCGGGCACTTCGGCCTGGACGACGACGACACTAGGATGCACGAGAAGAAGCACAAGACCTCGTTCATGCGCCGGTTCGCCCCTGAGGGTGTGGCCACCGGGCTGGTCTGGACGGCCAACATCCGCACGCTGCGGCACACGATCGGGGCCCGGACCGATCAGGGCGCCGAGGAGGAGATCCGCCTGGTGTTCGGCAAGATCGGCGAGATCATGCGGGCGGAGGCGCCGGCCCTGTTCAGCGACTACACGGTGACCGACGGCACCGGGGTTCCCGGCTGGCGCAAGGTCTGAGGAGGTGCGGGCCGGTGCCCGACGTGACCGTCCAGAACCATCCCGGCTACCTGGCCGTCCCTGCCGGCGCCGGACCCTGGCCGGGCGTGGTGGTCATCCACGAGGTGTTCGGGCTGAACGCGGACATCCGCGGCCTGGCCGACCATCTGGCCGCCGAGGGGTACCTCGCCCTGGCGCCGGACCTGTACCGGGGCAAGTCCTGGCTGCGCTGCGTCCGCGGCGTGTTCGGCGAGATGCACGCCGGGCACGGGCCGTCGTTCGAGGCCATCGAGGCGTGCCGGGAGTGGCTCGCGGCCCGCGACGACTGCACCGGACGCACCGGGGTGATCGGGTTCTGCATGGGCGGCGGGTTCGCGCTGCTGTGCGCGCCGCGGAAGTTCTCCGCCGCCTCGGTCAACTACGGCGAGGTCCCTGCCGACGCGGTCCGGGTGCTCGCGGGCTCCTGCCCGATCATCGGCAGCTACGGGGCGAAGGACCTGATGGGCCAGGCGCATCCGCGGCGGCTCGAGGCCGCGCTGACCGCGCTTGACGTGCCGCACGACGTGAAGGTCTACCCCGGTGCCGGCCACGGCTTCATGAGCCGTCGGCCGCCCTCGCTGGCCCCGCTGGCCGCGCTGCTGCGGCTTGACTACAAGCCGGAGGCCGCGCAGGATGCCTGGCGCCGGATCCTCGCCTTCTTCGGCGAGCACCTCGGATCTGGCGACTAGCCGAGGTCGTAGCGGACCAGGTGGCGGGGGGCGCCGAGATCGTCGAGCACCCGCACCGTCCGGCGGATCATCGCGTCCGGGCCGCTGACGTAGACGTCCCTGTCGAACCAGGTCGATGTGGCGGCCAGTTCGGGCACCGTGCCGTGCATGACGTCCGCGGCCATCTCGTCCGGCACCGCCTCGTCCGACACCGCGGGGATGATCCGCAGCCACGGATAGGCCACCTCGATCTGGCGCAGGTCCGCCAGGTCGTAGAGGTCCTGCCGCCGCCGTCCGCCGTAGTAGAGCACGATCTCGCGGCGCTGGCCAGGAGCGGGCGTGCGGATGATCGCCTCGATGATCGCCTTGATCGGGGCGAGCCCGGTGCCGCCCGCCAGGCACAAGACGTCACGGGCCGAGCCGGTGTCCGCGGTCATCGTCCCGGCCGCGGCGCCGATCACCAGCGGCTCGCCGACCCGGACGTGATGGACGAGGGCGGGACTGACGAGCCCGCCGGTTATGGCGCGCACGTGCAGGCGCAGCGTCCCGTCGGGGCGAGGCGCGTTCGCGATCGAGTACCTGCGCCACAGCCTGGGCCAGCGCGGCGTCTGCACGCTGACGTGCTGACCCGGCAGGTAGCTCAGCGGCTGGTCCGGCCGGATGGTCAGCACGGCGAGATCGGGCCCGCGCGGCTCCTTGGCGGTCACGGTGCCGGTCCACCACGCCGGGGAATGCGCGGCATCCCGCCGCGCGCCCTCGATCATGACGCCTGCGGCGCGGTCGAACGTGGCCAGCCAGGCCGCCTTCGCGGTCGCGTCCCAGCGCTCGGCCGCGAACTTGGGCAAGGTGGCCATGAGCGCCTGGCGGAAGGCGTCGTAGTGCCGCTCGCGGACCCCGAACTTGCGGTGCGCGCGGCCGAGTTCTTGCAGGTAAGAATCGAGTTCCGCGCTGTCCTGTCGGCCCGCGCCCGCGGCGATTCGGGCGAGTGCACCGAACGACCGGCTGCGCTGCTGGTCCATGGCCGCGGGGAACATCGCCCTGATCTCATGGTCCATGGCGAACAGCTGCCCGTAGAAGTACGTCATGGCCGCGTCGGCCCGCGATTCCAGCAGCCGGAATGAGGCCAGGACGGGATTGCCTTCCGTCCCGTCTGCGTTGTTTGGCGGTGTAAGCCCCCCATTATGATGGACAGGTTCGTCACTCGATGGTGTCGACCAATCACCTTCTGACATAGTCACACTTTAAGTGTCACACCGGCCGCGTACCGTTACAATCGATTTCCTCAGTCGGGGATCAACGGGGACGGGGGATTTTCCCGGTGGGCAGACCTGGCGTGGGCGTGATGGACCATGATGGGCATTGGAACCTTACGTGCAGGAGGACGGATGGGGATGGGCCGCCCGATAATCGGCATTACCGGCGAGCTCGAGGCCGCTCGCTGGGGTAACTGGATTCGCGAAGCTGTCGTCTCGCCGGTGAGCTATACCCGCGCCGTCGAGCGGGCCGGCGGGACGCCGATCGTCCTGCCGCCCATACCCGCCAATTCCGTGCCCGGCCTGATCGCCGTCCTCGACGGTCTGCTGCTGACCGGCGGCAGGGATGTCGACCCTTCGCTCTACGACGAGGAACCGCACCCCGAGACCGACACGCCCGACCACAGGCGAGACAGGTTCGAGCTGGCGATCGCCCGCGCGGCCATCGAGGCCGACCTCCCGTTCCTGGCGGTCGGCCGCGGCCTGCACATCCTGAACATCGCCCGCGGCGGCACCCTCGTCCAGCACCTGCCGGACCGGCTGGGCAACGCGAGCCACCGGCCGGACCCGATCAAGCTGACGACGCACGACGTTCAGGTCACCGCCGCGAGCAAGCTGGGCCGCGTGCTCGGCGGCGCGGCGCACGTGCCGGCCGCTCACCACCAGGCGATCAACAGGATCGGCAACGGGCTGCTCACCGTCGCCTGGACCGAGGATCAGGTGATCGAGGCGGTCGAGTTGCAGGGCCACAGGTTCGGCATCGGCGTGCAGTGGAATCCTGAAGACGGCGACGACCTGCGGCTCATGGAGGCCCTGGTGACCGCGGCCAAGACCGCCCCCACGCCGTCCCAGCCCGCCGAGACGCCGTCAACATCGTCGTCCTCGTCGACCTCCTCCCGCTCCAAGCGCAACTCCAAGCGCCACGCCGCTCGTTCCTGAACTCCTTGTTTTAGCTGGCGACTGGCTCCCGGCCCGAACCGCTGACGGGCATGGTAGCCGCAGCCGGCGCGCCGCTCGTGACGGTACAGTCCGGGCCGCAGCGGCGCAGCGTGCCTTGCCAGCCATTCCGGCGAAGGACGGCGGCGATTTCCGCGGCGGTCGCACACCGCCGTTCGGTGACGTCGGGCCAGCCGTACCTCAGCGTCCTGGTGCCCAGCGCCAGGTTGGCGTTGTCCCTTCGGGCGTCGCGCCAGCGGCTTTCCGCCGGATGGGCGGCCAGTCCGTCGAGTTCGACGCAGACCCCGTAGTCCTCGTACAGATTGTCCAGGTACCGCATCCCGCTGCCGAGCCTGCGCCCTGCCTGCCGCCGCGCGACAGGCAAGCCGTGGGCGCGTTCCACCCCGTGCACGTAGTTGCGCTCCAGCGGAGAGTGGACCCCGTCGGCGGCATCCTCCAGGGCAGCGGTTATCCAGCCCCGCCACCGCATCCTCGACCGGCCCGCGAGCGCCGTGCCGAGCGCCTCCGGCGTGGTGAGCCGCCGCCCCACCGCCCGCGAGATCCACCCGTAGGCGTCGTCGAACGTCCG
>JASHTQ010000377.1 GCA_030040475.1 Streptosporangiaceae bacterium | reverse complement strand
GTGGCCGAGGGCGGCAGCGCGCTCGACCCCGAGGTCGTCGCCCAGCTGCTGGCCCGCAGCCGCCACCCGCTCGGCGAGCTCACCCCGCGCGAGCGCGAGGTGCTCGCGCTGATGGCCGAGGGCCGCTCGAACTCGGCGATCGCGCAGACGCTCGTCGTCGGCGGCGGCGCGGTGGAAAAGCACATCAACAACATCTTCACCAAGCTCGGGCTGGCGCCCGGCGACCGCGACCACCGCAGGGTGCTCGCGGTCCTGCGCTACCTCGGAACCGGATGATTGGGGCATTACCATGACGCTCACGTCCACCGCCGGCGCCCCGCGCGCGGCGGGCAACCCGGCGATGACGCCGGGCCGCTGGGTCGCGCTCCTCTTCGCGGTGCCGGTGGCGCTCGCCCTGATCGGCTGGACCGCCTTCGACTTCGTCAGCCTGGTCGCCCGGGGCAGCTACTCGTTCAGTCTCCCGGTCCCCGTGCACGACGGCCAGACGACGGTCAACGTCAACGGCAGCAACGTCGCGCTGCGGCAGACCCCGGGCAGCGCCGCCCAGCTGACCGGGATCGTTACGTACGGCCTGTTCCGCCCGGGCCTTACCCGGACCGTCGGCTCCAGCGGCATCAGCGCGGGCGTCAACTGCGACGGCATCGTCAGCAACTGCGACGTGAACGCGACCCTCGACCTGCCGAGCCAGACCGCCCTGTCGCTGTACACCCTCGGCGGCGACGTCCAGGCCGGCAGCTACCTCGGACACCTGATGCTGTCGACCGACGGCGGCAACGTGAACGCGGGCAACCTCGCCGGCAACCTGGTGATCTACACCGAAGGCGGCGACCTGAGCAGCGCGCTGACCGGCACCGTCCAGGTCAGGACCGACGGCGGGAACGTCAACGCCTCCGACCTGTCAGGCACCGTGCAGGTGAGCACCCAGGGCGGCGACCTGACCGGCAGCGCGATGTCCGGGAACCTCCAGTTCCTCACCGCGGGGGGCAACGTCAACGGCAATTCGGTGTCCGCGCGCCAGGTCTACGTCCAGTCCGGGGGCGGCGATGTCACCCTGATGTTCACCGTCCCGCCGACCAGCCTGCAGATCCTCTCGGGCGGCGGGAACGTCAACGTCCTCCTCCCGCACGGCGACACCAAGTACAACCTGGTGACCAACGCCGGTGGCGGCAACGACAACTACCCGTCGTCTCTGGTCAGCGCGACGTCACACGACACGATCACGGTCGACAGCTCCGGCGGCGACATCACCGTCACCGAGGCTAACTAAGAGGCTAACTAAGCCGCAGGGAGCCGATCAGCGTGCCGACGTCGGACGCACCGAGGTTGCTGGGGACCGAGACGTAGAAGAGGGCGGGGACCAGGCCCGGGCCGCGATCCGCGACCACGACGGCGCCTGACTCGGTAGACCAGGCCAGGCCCTGGCCCGCGGCATCGGGGTAGGTCATCAGGAACCTGACCTCCCACGCCTGATGGCCGCTGATCGTCAGCGCCGAGCTGCCCTCCAGGGTGCGGTAGTGCCGCAGCCCGGAATAGTAGGCCGGGTCGAGCGCGCCGGCCAGGCCCATCGCCGTCGGCTCGAGGTCGGCCGGGCCTGAGTAGGTGAACTGCTGGCCGAGCAGGCCCGAGCAGGCGGTGCCGTACCACTCGGTGGCCGCGCCGTTGACGATGGCGCGGCCGGCCACCGCGTTCTCGCCCGCGCTCCAGCTGAACATCGGCGTGTTCAGCTCCAGCGGGCAGCCTCGCCGCCAGGGGGAGCCGAGCAGCCGGTAGGAAAGCCCGGCCGAAGCATCCGTGACCTCGTGCCCGGCGCCGATGGCGGCCGGCGAGGGCGACGCCTTCTGCCGCGGCGACGTCGCGCTCGGCCCGGCGGACGAGGACACCGGAGAGGAGACGGCCAGCGCGGCCGGCTGCGTCACGACGGGCTGCTTGCCGAAGTCCTTGATCATCACCACGATGACGACCAGCACCGCCGCCGTGCAGAGGGCCAGCAGCGACAGCATGATCCGTGCCCGCACCTGACGCCGCCGGCGCCGCTTGGCACGGTCGTAACCTACCCACGGGTCCCAGGCCTCCTGGGATTCCCCGGGTTGCCTGCTGGGAGGAACCGCGGTAGGCGTTCCCATGCCGCCAGCGTAAACGCCATATACCCGGCAAAGAAGCCCCCGACGGGCGCGGGAGGATTAGGGCTTCCGGGAGAAAAGAGCCGCTGGTACCTGCAAGCGGCTGCCTAGGCGGTCGCGGCGGCGGGGGCGGGGACGGCTTCCTCGGCGCGCACGTCCGCGCGCCCGAAGACCAGGTGCCCGACGAACCCGATGGCCAGCGCGATGAGCACGCCGAGGTTGGCGTACTCCCAGGCACCGCCCTTGCCGCCGAGGCCGAACGGGCCGAGCAGGTAACCCTGCCAGGTCAGCCACTTCGCTCCGGTGTTGGTCACCAGGCCCCAGCCGACCACGGTGGCCACGACGACCGCGAGCACCGGGGCCCACCGGACGTCGCCGTAGCGGCCATCCGTCGTGTACAGCTCGGGCTCGGCGTAGTCCCGCCGCCGGAGCGCGATGTCCGCAAGCATGACCCCGCACCAGGCCGCGATCGGCACGCCCAGCGTGATCAGGAAGCCCTCGAACTGGCCTACGAAGTTGCTCGCGAAGAACACCACGTAGATCGTGCCGAGCGTCATCACCGTGCCGTCGATGAGCGCCGCCCGCCACCTGGGGATCCTGATACCCAGCGTGAGCAGGGCCAGTCCGGAGGAGTAGATGTCGAGCACCGAGCCGCCGATCAGCCCGAGCACGGCCACGATCACGAACGGCACAAGGAACCAGGTGGGCAGCAGGGTGGCAAGCGCGCCGATCGGGTTGTTCTCGACGCCGTTGAACAGGCTGGTCGAGGAGCCCGCCAGCAGCAGCCCGAAGAGCAGCAGGAAGACCGGGGCGATGGACGACGCGAACGTGGTCCAGCCGACCACTCCCGTGCCCGAGGAGCGGCGGGGCAGGTAGCGGGAGTAGTCCGCGGCGCAATTGACCCAGCCGAGTCCGAAGCCGGTCATGGTGAACACCAGCGCGCCGATGAGTTCCTGGGTCGTGCCGCCCTTGACGGCCGACACCGTATGCCAGTGGATCTTGTCCGCGACCAGCGCGATGAACACGACGGTGAAGACCCCGGTCACGATCGTGATCCAGGTCTGCAGGCGCATGATCAGGTCGAAGCCCATCACGCCGCCGAAGATCGTCAGCGCGACCACCAGGATCATCGCGATCACCTTCGTGCCTGTGCCGCCGCCCACGCCGAGCTGGTGGAACACGGTCGCCGTGGCGAGCGTGGCCAGGATGACGAGCACGGTCTCCCAGCCGACGGTCAGCAGCCAGGAGATCACCGTGGGCAGCTTGTTGCCGTTGACGCCGAACGCCGCCCGGCTCAGCACCATCGTCGGGGCCGAGCCCCGCTTGCCCGCGACCGCGATGAACCCGCAGGCCAGGAACGACAGCACGATGCCGACCACGCCGACGATCAGCGCCTGCCAGAACGAGATGCCGAAGCCGAGCTCGTACGAGCCGTAGGACAGGCCGAGGACCGAGATGTTCGCCGCGAACCAGGGCCAGAACAGGTCGCGCGGATGGCCCTTGCGCTCGCTCTCGGAGATCACGTTGATGCCGTTCGCCTCGACCTGCAGCGGCCGCAGCTCGGCGGCGGGAGCGGCTGGAGC
>JASHTQ010000376.1 GCA_030040475.1 Streptosporangiaceae bacterium | reverse complement strand
GTCCTGACCACGGCGGCCGACCGCCCGGCGGACTGGGTGAGGGCCGGCCAGGCGTTGCAGCGGATGCTGCTGACCGCGAGCGGCTACGGGGCCGCGGTGGCGATCCACAGCCAGCCGGTCGAGCTTCCCCGGCTGCGCGAGCTGATCAGGAACCAGCTGACCGACGGCGGCCACCCGCAGCTGCTGCTCCGGGTCGGGATGGTTATCCAGGTGGCGGCCAGCGTGCGGCGGGATCCCGATGACGTCCTGTTCCGTGCCGACGGCCGGTGAACCGGCGGCCGAACAGGCCGCCGACCCAGCCGAGCAGGCCCGCGCATTCGACCCGCAGCTCGGCCATGCCGGGCGAGGCCGGCGGCGGGGGCAGGAGGTCGGACAGCTCGGCCGCGAGAGGTGCGGACACCGACCTCGTCAACCCGGTCCTGACAACCTGAAGCGACCGGCGAAGTCGCGGCAGCGCGTCCGGGGACAGCGCGGGCTGCTGGTGCAGCTCACGGTCAGTCTCGGTCAGCACCGCCCACATCCGCGGCACCCGGCCCGGTGCCTGCACGCGCGACGCGCCGGGGCCGGTTTCCGGCCGGTCCAGCGCTATGACCAGCGGAGCGGTGGACATGGCGGGGCGAGCCGGGTGGCCCATGTGCCCTATGGTCATCGCGTGATGACCGGTGCGCTTGCCCCGTTTGGCTGGTCTCTGCCGGGGGCCTTTTCGTCATGCGCGGCGTTCTTCTCGCGGGTGAGGAACGCGCCCAGCTCCTCGATCGTGCTCATCAACGGGGCGGGGAATACCACGGTCGTGTTCTTGTCGACGCCGATCTCGACGAGGCTCTGCAGGTTGCGCAGCTGCAGCGCGAGCGGGTGAGCCATCATCGTGTCGGAGGCCTCGCCGAGCGCGGCGGCGGCCATGGCCTCGCCCTCCGCGTTGATGATCTTGGCGCGCTTCTCCCGCTCCGCCTCGGCCTGGCGGGCCATGGCCCGCTTCATGCTGTCCGGCAGCTGAATGTCCTTGAGCTCGACCAGGGTCACCTCCACGCCCCAGTCGGCGGTGGTGGCGTCCAGGATCTTGCGGATGTCCAGGTTGATCGTGTCGGTCTCGGCAAGGGTCTGGTCCAGGGTGTGCTGGCCGACGACCTTACGCAGCGTGGTCTGGGCGATCTGGTTGATCGCCGCGCGGACGTTCTCGATCGCCAGCACGGACTTGACCGCGTCGGCCACCCGGTAATAGGCCACGGCGGACACGTCCACGCTGACGTTGTCGCGGGTGATAATGCCCTGAGACTGGATCGGCATGGTGACGATCCGCAGCGAGATCTTGTCCAGCACGTCGATGAACGGGATGATCAGCCGGAAACCGGGGGCTCGCGATCCGCGAAGCCGGCCCAGCCGGAACAGCACTCCCTGCTCGTACTGCCTGACGATCCGCACCGCCAGCGCGAGCAGTATGACGAGCAGTATCGCGACCACGACGAGGACAATGATCAGCGTCTTCATCACCGGCTCCTTTCCCGGCTTATCCGCCCGCCACGGCGGGCGGCCTGCGCGTTACCGAGCCAGCGTCGAACCGGCCGGTCGCGGTATCGAGAGGCGAAGGTCCCCAGGCGACCGGGCCATCGTCACCTGGAGGCCGGCTCGGCCGGCCTGCAGGTGGTCTGGTACACGGCTCCCTGCACCGTCCAGATAGCCGCGGTCAGCGTCTCGAACCTGTGCAGCACGCGGCTGAGCACGGCGGAGTTGCCGTCACGCGCCGCCGCTATCGCCTCCTCGGCCGCCGTCGCGAGCCGGTTCAGCCGTACTTGCAGGAACGTCCCGGCGCCAGGCGCGGCCCGGTGGTACCCGGCGGCGGCAGACGCGGCGCGGCTGCCGGCTCCCACCTCGGCGATGACGGCGGCGGTCGCCTGAGCGACCTCGGCCGCGGTCGGCATCGGCCCGTAATGGCTGTGGGCGAATATCCGGAGCTGGAGCAGGTACGGCTCGCACCGCGCCTGATGATCTCGTATCTCCTCGTCGGCGGTCATGGCACGCGGCACCACCCTTCCTGTCGAGGACACAGTCAAAGCGCCAGGCGATCCGCACTCCAGGGACCATGGTCCCGGTTTCAGGCAAACTTTCGGGAAACCCGGCCGCGGGTGCGCACATCATGCACGCCGAGAACGACATCGCGATGGGAAAGGCCGGCGTGCCTGAGCTGCCAGTTCCGCCATGGGCGGGCCGGATATACCGAGGTGCTGGAAACGCCGATTCCGTGCCGGGTCAGCCCTGCGGATGGCTCGGAACGGGGTGCCGCTCCGGTTCGTGCTGGATGGGGTCCTGGTGTTGGCGTGGCAGGGCCAGGGCGGGGACGATGGCGATGGCCGTGAAGCCGAGGGACCACCAGAACGTGCTGGCGAACGCGGTGGCCTGGCCGGCGAGGCCCGCGACCTGGTGGGCGTGGAGCTGGGTCGCGAGGATCATGGCGAGGATGGCCGTGCCGAACGCGCCGCCTAGCTGTTGCGCGATCCGGGTGACGCTGGTGGCGTGGGGCACCTGGTCGGGCCGCAGGCCGAGGTACGCGGCGGCCATGACGGGGATGGTCACGGCGCCGAGGCCGGCGCCGCGCACGACGAGGCTGAGGCCGAGGAGTATCTCGTTGGTGCGGACGCCGACTTGGGTGTAAGCGATCGTGCCGGCCATGGTGAGCACGACCCCGGCGAGCACGATCGGACGGGCTCCGATGCGGTCCGTGAGCGATCCTGCCTTGCTCCGGGTGAGCAACATCCCGATGCCCTGGGGCGCGAGCAGGAGGCCGGCGTAGAGCGCGCTTTGGCCGCGTACCTGCTGGTAGTACAGAGGCAGGAGCAACAGTGCTCCGTAGACGCCGAAGCCGGACAGGAACATCGACGTGGCCGAGGCCGAGAAGGACCGCGCCTTGAACAGCCGCAGGTCCACCAGCGGCGGGCGAGGGGTGCGCAGGGCGTGCAGGGCGAAGAGACCGAGCAGGGCAACTCCGACCGCGAGGGGTCCGAGCACGATGGCGTGGTCGAAGCCGCCCGTGATGCCCACTTCGGTGACCGCGTAGAGGATCGCGGCGAGGCTCGGTGAGAGCAGGACCAGCCCGATGACGTCGAGGTAGGCCGCCTTGCGCGGGATGCCGCGCTTCAGGCCCCGCCATGCCAGGGCGAGGCCGGCGAGCGAGAACGGCACGTTGACCAGGAAGATCCACCGCCACGAGAGGTGGCTGACGATCAGGCCGCCGATGACCGGCCCGGCGATCGGCCCGAACAGCCCGGGGAGGCTGACCAGGGCCATGATCCTCCCGAGCTTGCGTCCGCCGGCCGCCTCGACGAGCAGGTTCTGTACGAGGGGCAGCATCAGGCCGCCGCCAACGCCCTGCAACACCCGGAACCCGATCAACGCTTCGATGTCCCGGGCCGCGCTCGACAGGACCGAGGCGACCATGAACAGGGCCAGCGCTCCCAGCCAGACCTGCTTGGCGCCGAAGCGTTCGCTGGCCCAGCCCGCGACGGGGACGACCATGCCGAGTGCGAGCACGTAGCCGCTGATCGTCCACTGGGCGGTCGACACCGTCGTGTGCAGACCCTGCGCGATCTCGGCGATCGCCACGTTGACGATGGTCGTGTCGAACGCGACCATCACCACTCCGACCAGCAGGACCACGGCCAGCTTGATGAACTCGGGGTCCAGCCGCTCCGTCCCGGCTGCTGCCTCTGGTGTTGCCGCGCTCATGGGACTCCGATCCCTCGCCATAAGATGCGCGTAATGCATCTCAAGAGGCACGGTAACAGCCGGAGATAAGATGCGCAACTGGCATCCTGTAGTTATTGTGGTGCGGTGAGCCCAACGACTCCCTCGTCACCGGCCCGGCGCCGGCGGGGCGCCGCGCTCGAGGCGGCCCTGCTCGAAGCCGCGTGGCAGGAGCTGTGCGCGGTGGGCTATCCCGGCTTCACCCTCGACGGTGTCGCGGCGCGTGCCGGGACCAGCCGGCCGGTGCTGGCCCGGCGCTGGTCCAGCCGGGCCGAGCTGGTTGTCGCCGCACTCCGCCAGCACGCCGCCTCCGCCGCGATGGACGTCCCCGATACCGGCACGCTGCGCGGTGACGTGCTCGCGGTGCTGGGCCAGCTGTCCGCGAGCGTGGGCGAGATGGCCGGGGTGCTCAGCTTCGTGCTCGCCGACTACTTCGACGCCACCGGGCTTTCACCCGCAGACCTGCGGGAGCGGATCCTGGCCGACACGCCCAGCAGGATGGCCGCCATCATCCAGCGCGCCGTCGACCGCGGCGAGATCGACCCCGACCGGCTCAGCCCGCGGATAGCTTCGCTACCGGTCGATCTCGTGCGCCACGACCTGATCATGAACCGGGCACCCGTACCCGACGGCACGCTGGTCGAGATCGTCGACCGCATCTTCCTTCCCTTGGTCCGCTGACAGCGGGAGCCGCCAAGAGCAGCGACGTGACGGTCAGGGACCTCGGCACCGGCCACGAACCGACCTTTGGCCCTACCCTCGGCCGACCGACGGTAGTGATGTGGGGGGCATGCCTGCCCTGCACGACTTCCTGGCTCGCTTCCGGCCGGCCGGGTCTCCGGGAGCTGCGGCGCGCGCCGCCGTGCCCGCCGACGCCGCGCGCGAGCTCGAGGAAGAGCTGGGCCCGGTGCTGGCGCTGCTCGCGGACGCCGATGCCGAGCGCGGCCGGATCATCGCCGGGGCGCAGGGCGATGCCGACCAGGTAATCGCCGGGGCGCACGCGCAGGCGACCGCCATCGCCGCCGACGCGGACAGGCGCGCCCGGGCTGCCAGGGACGAGGCAGCCAGGCGTGCCGTGGCCCTGGCCAAGGATGCGGGCGCGGCGGCCGTGGACGGCGCGACGCGGCAGGCCGGCCGCATCGGCGAGCTGGCCGGGCAGCGCAGGCCGGCCCTGGTGAGCCGCGCCGTCGAGTCGATCAGGCAGCTGGGAGCCGACGGATCGGCACGGTCGGGGGCTGACGGCCCATGAGCGCGGGATGGGTGGCGGGCAGCGTCCGGGCGAGGGCCATGGCCCAGCGCCGGATGGGCGCCGCGGCGGTGCGACAGGTGGCGGCGTGCGACTCGCTTGGCGACGCGCTGCGGATGCTGGCCGACACCGTGTACGGCGCGGGCATCAGGCCGGAGCAGGCCCTTGCGGCGGCGCAGCGCGAGATCGCCGGCACCGTGTTGTGGAACCTGCGGGTGCTGGCAGGCTGGCTGCCCAGGGACGGCGTGCGGCTGCTCCGCGTCCTCGGCGCCTGGTTCGAGCTGGCCAATGTCGACGAGCTGCTGCAGTTCATCGCGGGCCGGCCGGCCGAGGCCGAGTTCGAGCTCGGCGCGCTCGGCACGGCGTGGCCGCGGCTGCGCCAGGCGGCGAGCGAGGGCGAGCTTCGCGCGGCGCTTGCCGCCTCGGCCTGGCAGGACCCGGGCGGGCAGAGTACGCACGCGGTGCGGCTTGGCATGCGGGCGCGGCGGCCGTGGACGGCGCGACGCGGCAGGCCGGCCGCATCGGCGAGCTGGCCGGGCAGCGCAGGCCGGCCCTGGTGAGCCGCGCCGTCGAGTCGATCAGGCAGCTGGGAGCCGACGG
>JASHTQ010000375.1 GCA_030040475.1 Streptosporangiaceae bacterium | reverse complement strand
CGGGACCGCGTTGCCATCTCGGCGATCGCCCGCTGGGTCAGCCAGAAGAACCCGGCCAGGTTCACGCCGGTGAGCAGCGCGTAGTCGTCCGCGGTGTACGCGGCGAACGGCTTGGAGACGAACACGCCCGCGTTGTTGACCAGCGTGTCGATGCGGCCGAACCGGTCCAGCGCTGCGCCGACGATCCGGTCTGCGCTGCCTGGCTCGGTGATGTCCGCCGAAACGGTGAGCAGGTCCGGGTCCGCGGACGCCTTGATCGCGCGGGCGGTGGCCACCACCGCCCAGCCTCGGTCCCGGTACCCGGCGACGAGGCCCGCCCCGATGCCCCGGGACCCTCCGCTGATGACCGCGACCTGCCTACCGGTTTCCATGGTGGGGCTCCCTGCCTTGCTCGGAACTGATACCACGTCCCGTTCGGCCAAAAATTTACTGGGTCCGAACGGATGATGGCCCTGCGGCCCGCGCCCGGCAACAGCTTCGCCTGCAGACGGGCACGGCACAGCCAGCGTCGCGCGGCCAGCGGCCGTACGCGCCCGTGGACCCCCTGGCCCGTACCCTGGTCCCGGCCCGCTCGCCAGGCTCGGGTCATGAGCCTTGCTAGGCCGACGGCACGTCGGCGGCGCCGGGGTGGGTGAGGTCGGCGGGGACGACGACCTTGTCGTAGAGGTCTTCTGGGACGCCCTTGGCCAGCGCCGCTTCCCTGAGGGTCAGGTCGTGGTCGATGGCGTAGTGGGAGATGGCGGCGGCCCTGTGGTACCCGATGACGGGGGACAGGGCGGTGACCATCATCACCGAGTTGTCGATGTTCTGCGCCAGCTTCTTCTCGTTCAGCCTGGTGCCCTCGACCATGAACTGGCGGAAGTGGTCGCACATGTCGGCCATGATCAGCGCGGAGTGCAGGTAGTTGCTGATCAGGATCGGGCGGAACGCGTTCAGCTCGAAGTTCCCCTCGGCCCCGCCCATCGACACCGCCAGGTCGGAGGCGATGACCTGGATCGCGACCATCAGCATCGCCTCGGCCTGGGTCGGGTTCACCTTCCCCGGCATGATCGAGGAACCCGGCTCGTTGTCCGGGAACAGCAGCTCGCCGATCCCGGTCCGCGGCCCGGACCCGAGCCAGCGCAGGTCGTTGGCGATCTTGAACAGGGACACGGCGGCGGCCTTCAGCCCGGCGTGCGCGCGGACCATCCGGTCCAGCGTGGCCTGGGCGGTGAACTTGTTGACCGCGGTGACGAACGGGTACCCGGTCATCTGCGCGATCTGCGCCGCGACCTGCTCGCCGAACCCGGCCGGGGCGTTCAGCCCGGTGCCGACCGCGGTGCCGCCCATCGCCAGCGCCAGCAGCCCGGCGGTGGCGTGCTGCACCTCGGCGATCGCGTCGTCCAGCGCCCCGGCGTAGCCGGACCATTCCTGTCCGACGGTCACCGGGACCGCGTCCTCCAGGTGCGTCCGGCCGATCTTGACCACATCCGCCCACTGCGTGGACTTGACGTCGATCGCGTCCCGCAGCCGGGCCAGCGCCGGGATCGTCCTGGTATCGGCCATCGCGTAGGCGGCGATGTGCATCGCGGTCGGGAACGTGTCGTTGGACGACTGGCTCATGTTGACGTGGTCGTTAGGACTCACCGGCTCCTGGGAGCCCAGCGTCCCGCCCACGAGCTGGATGCACCGGTTGGAGATGACCTCGTTGACGTTCATGTTGGACTGGGTGCCCGACCCGGTCTGGAACACGTACAGCGGGAACTCGGCGTCAAGCTGCCCGCCGATGACTTCGTCGCAGACCCGCCCGATGAGGTCGGCCTTCCAGGCCGGCAGCCGCCCGGCCTGCCCGTTGACGATCGCCGCGGCCTTCTTCACGTACCCGTAGGCGTGGTAGACCTCCACCGGCATCCGGTCGTGCCCGATGTTGAAGTGCTCCAGGCTGCGCTGCGTCTGCGCCCCCCAGTAGTGGTCGGCGGGCACCTCCACGTCGCCCAGGCTGTCGAACTCCCGCCGCATACCGGTCGCGTTCAGCCCGATCGGCAGGTCAAGGATCTTCGGCTCTTCCTCGTGTGCGGCAGTCACGATCCGTCCTCTCCTAACGTCCGGTCAAGATCTTCGCGAGCAGCCAGAACGTGACGCCCGTGCCCGTACCGTAGGCGAGGTGGCCGCCCAGGTCCCAGGCCAGGGTCTTCGCGTCGTACTCCCAGATCGGCTTGTACAGCCCTGCCTGCGGGAGGACGACGTAGCCGGTGATCCAGACGGCCGCGCCGAAGGGCAGGCCGTACCAGGGGTAGGGATCGCGCAGCGATCCGGCCAGGATGCCGTACCCGGCCGCGGCGCCGGATCCGTAGCCCCAGTGCATCACCGTGCTGACCGGGAACGCCCAGCTGTCGGGGAGCTTCCGCTGGGTGAAGCCCTCGATGACCAGCCTGGCCACCTGCCCGGGGTCCGGGGCCTTCTCCCAGTTCTCGACCGGCGCGAACTCCCACTTCAGCGGGCTGTCGGTACCGCCGCCGCGGCGATACTTCAGGTACTGGACCGCGTCCAGGCAGACGGTGCCGACGGCGCCGGCCAGCAGGCCTCCGGCCACCGCCGCGAGCGGGGTAAGGCTGCGCTTTCTCATCGTCATCACTGCTCCGGGCTGACA
This sequence comes from Streptosporangiaceae bacterium, assembly GCA_030040475.1. The sequence goes on along the minus strand of JASHTQ010000375.1, from coordinate 6,042 downwards.
GACGGGCGGGACGAACAGATGTCCCTGGTCACACGATTCAGTGCTGATATCCACCGTCGCATTCCGGAGCGGTCGTCGGCTAGGCCGGCAGCCCGCTCGATCAGGCCGGGTGCACCGGGAGCTGACGCGCGCACCGCCCGCCGCAAGCCGCCGCCGCGGCAGGTAACGCGGAAGTCCCGGCAGCGCGTTAGATGGGTGTGGGGACCCAGCAGCCGGACTTCGCGGAGTTCTACCGCAGCGCAGCCGATGACTGCCTGCGGGCCGTCCTGGTCAGCATCGGTGACCAGGACACGGCGCGGGACCTGGTGGACGAGGCGTTCGCCAGAGCCTGGGCGTCGTGGCGGACCGTGAGCAGGCATCCCGCGCCGGAAGCCTGGGTGGTCCGCACGGCGCTGAACACGGGCATCTCCCGGTGGCGGCGCCGTCGCAGGGAAGTATCCGTGCCCGACCCGGCCACGGTCACGGACCTGCCCGCGGCAAGCGAGGCAGGCGCGCCCGCCGCCCAGGTCGACCCCCGGATCATGGCGGCGCTGCTCCGGCTGCCCGAACGGCAGCGGCAGGTGGTCGCGCTGCGCCTGATCCTGGACCTGGACACCGCCCGCACCGCGGAAGTGCTCGGCATCGCGCCCGGCACCGTGATGGCCCACCTGGGCCGCGCGATGGCTGCGCTGCGCCATGAGCTTCAGCCCGAACTACAGCAGGAGAACCGATCATGAACGACACCGAACTGAGCACCGCGGTGCGCGAGTCGGTCGCCGATATCCGCTCGGCCACCCCGGTCGCCCAGATCATCGGCCGCGGCCGCGCCGTGCGCGTCAGGCGCCGGATTCCCGCCGCGGCCGGAGCGCTGACCGTGGCGGCCGTGACCGCGCTGGCCGTGACCGCGCTGCTGCCCTCCGGCCACCCGGCGCCGCGGCCCTCGAGCCAGCCGGCGGCGGGCAGCCATCCGGCCGGCGTCCGGCTGGCCGCCTGGACGGTGACCAGGCAGGCCAACGGGGACATCGACGTCACCGTCAACCAGCTCAAGAACCCGGCCGGGCTGCAGGCCACGCTGCGCGCCGACGGCCTGCCCGTCACCGTCAGCTTCTCCGGCCCCCCGCTGGCCACGTACTGCCAGCCCTACCAGACAACCAGGGACACGCTGCGCGCCGTCGCCCAGTTCCAGGCCAGCTACCTCGTCATCGACCCGTCGGCACTGCCAAGCGGAACCGGCGTGGCCATCTTCGACGAACCCGGCGCGGGCCTGCCGAGCCCGTCCGCCGACACGCCGACGCACGGCCCCGCGTCGGGCCGCCCTATCGTCGGCCCGCTGATCTCCGGCCTCGACGGCCCGCTCGCCGTCGGCCTGGTGTACGCCAGCGCGCAGTGCACCGGGTAGCCGGCCGTCACCATCGCTGAGGTCCCGCTGCCCGTTCGGTGAAAAAGAAAAACAATTATGCCGAACGGGCCGCCGGGTCGACTCGTGACGCCGCGTCAGCGATGACCGCAGGGACATGCGCACGCAGTTAGAGTTTGTTATGTCCAAGCAGGCTGGCGAGATCGGCCGTCTCCGCGACGAGGAACTGCCCGCCGTCCGGGTGATCGTCCCGCCCGACCCCGGCGGCCGCGTATTCGAAGACGACCTCGATCCTGGCGACGTGGTGTTCGACGCCAATCTGACCGCGATGCTCGTCTGGCACGAGCGCTACCCGCTGGGCCGCGGGTGGCGATCCGGCTGGGTCCTGAGCTACGACACCGACGGCAAGGGGAACCCGGACGACTACATCGTCGGCCTCAGCCTGGCCGACGTCGATGCCGCCGTGGCACAGGCCCGCGACTACCTGCGCTCCGCGGGCTATCCCGCCGCCGGCTGGCCGCCGTCATGACCGCCGCAGCGGCCGCTTTCCTGCTTTGTCCGCCCGCCGTCTGCGGGGAGGGCCGACCATGGGAGCGTGGCCGATCACCCAGAGCGCTGGCGCTCCCCGTTCACCCAGGTCGAGGTGCGCGAAATGTGGACGTACAGCGATGGCGCCGTCACGGTCAAGGGGTACCGGCGGCCGGACGGCTCCGCCGGGGCCGGGAGCTGGCTGCTGGTCGACGAGGCGACAGGAAACGTCCAGGGCGTGGTCGCGGCGGGAGAATTCTCGCGCCTGTTCCGTCCGGTGGACGTGTTCGCCGACGTGCCCGGCCTTCCCGGCTACCTGGGGACGGTTACCGCGCCCGACGGGGCCGCGCTGGTGGACCTGGTCCTGGATCGCAATCCCTTCATGCTGGCGAACGGGTCCCGGCGGGCGGCCCGGCCGCACGTGCTCATGGTGCCCCGCAGCCATCGGGACGGCTGGTCCTCGGCCACGGCGCCGGAACTGGCGGCGCGTCGGACGGCGATGACCCTGGTCGCCGCGTGGTACCGCAGCCTGGACGGCGGGCACGCGGTCTTCTGCGCCAACGACAGCGCGCCGAACCTTGATTACCTGCGTGACATGGACACCGCGAACGCCACCCTGGTCGGCGGCGGCACCGGGGAGGCGATCACCAGGAATCCCCGCCAGGACGTGCAGCACGCCCACCTGCACGCCTTCTACGCCGAACACGGCGGCACCGAGAACCACGAGTCGTCGGCGCTTGCCGGGCATCCCGTCGTCGCAGCGGGCTACCGGGCGTTCAGCGCCGTCCTCGGCGGCGATGCCGTGCAGGTGGAAGGCGACAGCGCGAGCCTCGCCGTCGGCATGCGCGTCGCCGCGCAGCCCTGGGGCGGGAATTACTGCTCCTACCAGCTGGGCGTGGACGGCCCCTGCTGGGTCATGCCGGCGCTGGGACCGTCCCAGGACGACGTCAACCGGAGCCTGGCCCGCGCCGATGGCCTGCGGGCGGCGCCCGACCCGGCACTGGGCGGGGCCGTCAACCTGGTGCGGCCCAGCCTGGCCGACCCGGGGCGGCTGCGTGCGGCCCAACGGGCCACAGCCGGCCAGCGCGCCAGCTTCGAGACCTTCGTCGCCCAGCACGGACTGAACGCCCGATCGCTGGCCGCGGCCCTGGCACCCGAAGGCACCACCGTGCCGGACCCGTAGGCGGGCCCGGCGCTCGATCCGCCGCGCCCCGGACGCCGCTTGGCCGGCTGACCGGCGACATCGTCACCGAAGGCGACGTGCTCGGACTCGTCTGGGGACCCGAGATCGAGGCGATGTGCCCCGAACTCACCGCGCTGCCCCGCTGTACAGTCGTGCAACTGAGCGGGGTGACCCCGCTGCGGCCCGTCGACGCCAACGCCGTGGAGGCCGTGCGCCGGGCCGCCTTTGTCGCCCGCGGTATCGCCTACCCCATCTACGCCCCGCTTCTCCTGCCCGACGGCGCCGCAGCCCGCATGCTGCGCCAACAGCCGGGCATCGTCGAGGCGATCAGCCAGTTCGGCCTGGTCACCAAGGCGGTCGTCACCGTCGGCGCCTGGGGACCGGGACTCTCAACCGTCTACGACGCGCTCAGCGAGCGCGAACGCGAGGGCTACCGGCGCCACGGGGGATGTGCCGAAATCGTCGGCCACCTCCTCGATGGGAGGGCCGGATCGTCGCCCCGCAGCTGTCCGAACGCATCATCGCCGTCAGCCTCGAGGAGCTGCGCCAGGTACCCGACGTGATACTGCTCGCCGACGGCGCCAAGCGAGCTGCCGCCACGTCGGCCGCCCTGAAGACCGGGCTGTTCAACGGCATCGTCACTGACGCGGAGTGTGGCCGAGCACCTGCTGGCGTGAAACCGGATGAGAGCGCCGAGTTCGTCCGCCGGTTGCGCGCCGTGGCGTCGTCTAGCTCACCAGCAGGTTTTCTTCATGTTCATCCTCTTCATTACCGACGATGACGTGGAACCGCACGCCCATTGCGTTCCCGAGCCTGCGGAGGGTCTCAATGTCAGGCACGCCGCCACCCAGCTCGATACGGGACAGGGCAGGCTGGCTGATCCCCGCTCGCTCAGCTACTTCCTTCTGGGTGAGGTTCCGGCTCCGGCGGATGGCGCGAAGCTGGTCGCCCAGTCTCAGGTCCCGACCCGCCCGGCCATCATGCGTTCCTTTCGAAGTCGTGGCTGCTCGTCATGTCATGTTCTGTCCGGCGGATCCCTTTTTGGCTCGGACGGCCCGGTCTATATCGGCTCTTTGCACGCCCTCGCGGGTCTTCCGGAAGACAGTAAGCAGGACGATGAGCTGGCAGATGCGGGATCACCACCGCCGGGGCGCTACGGCAGCCGATCCGGGTGCGGGGCGCTGTTGCGCAGCCGGGAGCCGCTGAACTCGACGGTCGAGTTCGCGACCCGCCGCCAGAACGGCCAGATAGACGGCGTGATGCGCAGTTCGATGCCGGCCCGGGCATGCCTGCCCGCAAGATCATCGATGACTACCTGCTCGACCGCGTCCACCGGCTCGTCGGCGATCCAGTAGCCGCCGACCTCGTGCGGCCGAAACGGCCCGGTCGGCAACCGGTAAGCGTACAAGCGGCACTGCCGCATGCGCTCCAGCCAGGCGTTCTCCATGACATGGATCCTGGTCGCGGCGCTCTGCCCGAAGAACAGCTCGCGGTCCTCGCGCGTGGTGGCCGACACCGGCCAGATGCAGCCTCTCGGACAGTCCCTCGGGAACCAGAACATCGGCGCATGCCTGGTATCGACCGCCCACACCAGCGGGGACGCCTCCGGATTCGCAGCCGGCGCGCGGGGCCGGAACCGGCCAAGAGAAGAATCCTCGCTGAAATGCCACAAGGCGAAGGCGCCTTCCCCGCCATACGGCGGCGCCGGCTCACGCGTAAGCAGATGCTCCGGGTAGTCCGTATCCATCGCTAACAGCCTCCCACGGCGAGCGCGCCTCTGCCCCTACCCACCGGTGAAGATCACGATCTACGGGCTGGTGTACTAGCAGCCGGACAGGGCCTCACGCAACGGGTCCAGGCCCATGGCGCCCAGGCTGAGCGCCTTGGAGTGGAAGTCCTTGAGGCTGAAGGCGGCTCCGGCCCTGGCTCTGGCTTCTTCCCTGGCCCGAAGCCAGCTGCGCTCGCCGAGCTTGTAGGACAGGACCTGCCCGGGCCAGCCGAGGTAGCGGTGCAGTTCGAAGCGCAGCCGCTTCTCGTCCCAGCTGGAGTGGGCCCGAAGGAACTCCCAGGCGATCCCGGCCGTCCAGCGCTCTCCCTCCCGCCAGCCGGTGCCCGCGGGGATCTTCAGCTCCAGGTGCACCCCGATGTCCAGGGCCACGTTGGCGGCGGGCATCATCTGCATGTCGAGCATCCCGAGGTAGGCCCCCGGGTCGTCGTCGAGGTATCCGAGCTCGCCCATGAGCCGTTCGGCGTATTTCGCCCAGCCCTCGCCGTAACCCGAGACCCAGGACATCAGCCGCTGCCAGCGGTTCAGGTTTTCCTGCTCGGCCAGGGACTGCGAGACCTGCAGGTGGTGACCGGGAACACCCTCGTGGTAGACGGTCGTGACCTCCTTCCAGGTCGCGAAGCTGTCAACGCCTGACGGCACCGACCACCACATCCGCCCGGGCCGGGACCAGTCCTCGGAGGGCTCGGAGTAGTAGATCCCCCCGTCGTTGACCGGAGCGATCATGGCCTCGATCCGCTGCGCGGGCTCCGGGATGTGGAAGTGCCTTCCGTGCAGCTGCGAGATGGTGCGCTCTGCCAGTTCCTGCATCCAGGCGCGGAAGTTCTCCCGCCCCTCGACGCGCCGCGCCGGGTCCTCGTCCAGAATCGCCACGGCTTCCTCCCGGGTGGCGCCCGGCCGGATCAGCCTGGCGACCCGCGCCTGCTCGGCTTGCAGCCGGGTGATCTCCTCCCAGCTCCAGGCGTAGGCCTCCGCCAGATCCACGGCGGCGCCGAGGAAGTAGCGTGAGGCGCGGGCGTAGACCTCCGGCCCGCAGGCGTCCTTGTCCCGGGCCAGCGGCAGCAACTCGCCGCGCAGGAACCCGCCGAGCCTAGCCGTGGCGGCCGTCGCCTCGCGGGCCGCCGCGTCCAGTTCCCCGCGCAGCGAGTCCGGGACCCCGGTCAGCCGCTCCACCAGTCCGTGGTAGAAGGAGTCCTCCGGCGCGGCCCA
>JASHTQ010000003.1 GCA_030040475.1 Streptosporangiaceae bacterium | reverse complement strand
CGGGCGAACCGCGCGGCGCTGCGCGGCCGGGCCCGGCGCGCGGCCTCGCGGGTCCGGGTCAGGCGCGGGGCCTTAACGGGTCCTCGCGGGCGCTAGGGCAGGCGGGGCGGACCCTGGTCGGCCCGGCGGAACATGGGGGCGGCCTGCTCCAGGTGGTCGAGGTCGGACTCCCGCCACCAGGTGACGCCGACTGCCGCCAGCGGCGCGAGCATGTCCGCGGCGGCGGCCGGGTCGGCCGGGGTCGTTCCGCCTATGACCAGGTCGAACGGCTCGGCTTCGCGGCCGGCTGCGGCGCGGCTTGCGGCCAGGAAGTCGCGGATCTCGGCCACCACGGCCGGATCGGGGCGCCGGGACATGCTGCCGTCGGGCTCCAGCAGGATCGGCGCCGCGCCGTCCCAGCGCGCGGCGCGGCGCATCGGCGCCTTGTACGGCCAGGCGCCGCCAACCCAGATCGGGACCCTCGGCCGCTGCACCGGGGTGGGCAGGAACGTCACGTCGTCGACGACCACGTGCTTGCCGTGGAAGGTGACCGGCTCGCCGGACCACAGCAGGTTCAGCGCCTCGAGGCCCTCGTCCAGGCGCTCGGCGAGCTGGCGCATGTCGGTCGTCTCGCCGAAGGTGCCGTACTCGTCCGCCACCGGCGCGCCGAGGCCGACGCCGACGATCATCCGGCCGCCGGTGAGCCTGTCCAGCGTGGTCACCTCCCTGGCCAGCTTGGACACCCGCCGCCGCGGCACCGGGGTGATCATCGGTCCGAGCCGGATCCGCTGGGTGGCCAGCGCGGCCGCGGTCAGCAGCACCCAGGGGTCGGCGATCTGGCGGCGTCTCTCCTTGCTGTGGGTGACGTGATCCCAGACGAACAGGCCGTCCCAGCCGGCCTCCTCGGCCCGCCGGGCCAGGTCGGCGAAGAGCCTGGGGTCGGCGAAGTCACCGAAGTTGGGTACGTCGACGGCGAAGCGCATGGGGCTAATGCTCGCACGGCCCGGCCCTGGTTCGGTGTGGCACACTACCCGGGTGGCCGCACTTAAGTTGCCTGGTCTGCCGTTCCCGCTCGAGCCCGCGGGCCACCCGCCGCCTGGCTGCCGGGTGCTGCACGGAGTGCTCACCCTGACCGGTGCGCCGGGCAGCGACCTGTTCATCGATCCGGCCGGGGGCGACGTGGCGGAGCCGCCGGACGCGGGCCGTTTCGTCGGCCTGCCGCCGGCCGGGGACTTCACGCTCACCGCGCTGGTCGGCGTGGAGTTCGGCAGCACGTTCGACGCCGGGGTGCTGGTGCTGCACGCCCGCGAGCGGCACTGGGCGAAGCTGTGCCTGGAGTATTCGCCGCGGCTTCGGCCGACCGTGGTCACGGTGGTGACCAGGGGCATCTCCGATGACTGCAACTCCTTCGAGGTCGACGGCGACAGCGTCTGGCTGCGGATCACGAGGTCCGGCGCGGCCTGGGCCTTCCACGCCTCCGCCGACGGCAGCCGGTGGCGGCTCGTGCGCTACTTCGCGCTGTCCGGGGATGCCGGCGAGCTGGTCAGGGTGGGGTTCCTTGCGCAGTCGCCGACCGGGTCGGGCTGCACCGCCACGTTCGACCACATCGCCTTCCGGTCCGGCGCGCCCGCGGATCTGCGCGACGGGAGCTGACCCTTCCGCATTTGCGCGGAACCGGGCGAACGTGTTGTATTCGGATAATTACGTAAAGTTGATGCGGTCGGGCAACTGGGTGGTTAAGGTTCGTAGTACGGCAGTAGCCGAGGGTGGGCTTGTGGCTGCTGTCGGTGTGTGCTGACGTGTCGCGGTTGGTCGTGGGGGCCCTCGCGGAGGTGAGCTGAGGTGGGTGCGCCGTTCCTGCGGGTCAGGGTGGAGCGCGATGGCGGCGTGTGCGTCCTGGCGGTGAGCGGCGAGCTTGACATCGCCACGACCCCGGAACTCGCCCGGCAGGCGGCCGCCGCGCTCGAGATCCCCCCGGCGCGGCTGGTGCTTGACCTGTCCGGGCTGGACTTCATCGACTGCGCGGGCGCCGGGGCGCTGGCCGCGGTGATCGAGGCCCTGCCGGCCGACTGCCCGGTCACCGTCGGCTCGGTGAGCTGCATGGCGCAGCGGGTGCTCGGCGTTCTCAGCATGTTCGGCCTGAGCCTGGAGCGGCCGGGCCCGGTCATGGCAGACACAGCGACCGCGGGCCAGGTCCCGTGGATGGCGCCCGAGTCGCAGGTGCTACTGGCGAGGGGACAGCAGCCGCGGCCGCCGAGCCGGCGGCGACGGGCGGAGCGGCAGCGGCGGCGAGCCGAGACCGCGAGTCCGCTGCGGCTGTGGCCGCGGGTCAGGGCCTTAAGCCGGCACGCGCTGGCCGGCGGGGCGGCCGACCCTGATCAGGTCGTCCCGGATCAGGTCGCCCCGGATCCGGTCGCTCTGGATCAGGTCGGGGCGCAGGCGGGCCTCGGTATCCGGGAACCCCGTTAGCGGCCCAGGCAGCGATCGGTGAAGGCGTTGCGGAATTTGCCTGCCGGGTCAAGGCGGTTCATCACGCGGCGGAAGTCCGGCAGCCGCGGGTAGCTTTCGCACAGAGCCTGCGGGGCGGTGGCGAAGACCTTGCCCCAATGCGGCCTGGCGCCGGACGGGGCGAGCTGCCGTTCGAGGAGCGTGACCACGGGCAGCACCGAGCCGGGGTCGAGGATCCAGGTGAAGTGGAGTCCCACGCTGTCGCGCAGGTAGCACGGGCTGAGCCAGAGTCGGTCCGCGGCGACGACGCGGACCTCGCAGATTCGCAGCACCGGGGCGACGCGATCGGCGATCTCGGCCACCGCGTGCAGGGCGGGCACCGCGGCTGCGATCGGGAGCAGGTACTCGGACTGCAGCTCGGCGCCGCCGCTCGGCCGGAAACCCGGCCGGAAGTGCGGCAGCCGGTCATACCACCGGCCCGGCACGCCGAGCTGCTGGGTGCACGCCTCCGGCGACCCTCCGGGGACTGGGTGCCGCTGGGCCTGCGCGGGCGCGGCGGTGAACCACGGCTCCTCGGTGACGTTCGTCGCCTCGCCCTCGCGCTGCTTGATCCAGACCTGGTTCAGCCGGGGGGCGCGCCAGTCGGTGAACAGGCTCACGCTGTAGCCGGCGGCCATGACGTCGGTGAAGTGCTCGTCGAGCACGCGCAGCGGAAGATCCTCGTAGACCCGCTGGCTGACCTCGAAGGACGGCACCACCTCGAGGGTCAGGCCGGTCACCACGCCCAGGGCGCCCAGGTGGACCGGGGCGGCGTCGAACCAGTCGTGCTCGCGGCCGACGGTCACCAGGTCTCCGTCCGCCGCAACCATCTCCAGGCCGGTCACGGCCGCGGCCAGGCCGGGGTTCGCCAGGCCAGAGCCGTGGGTGGCGGTCGCGCAGGCGCCGGCCACCGAGATATGCGGCAGTGACGCCAGGTTGCGCAGCGCGAAGCCCTTCTCGTCCAGGCGCACGGCCAGTTCCGCGTAGGTCAGGCCGGCGGCGGCCCTGGCCACCGATGCGGCGGAGTCGATCTCCACCTCTGGCGGCAGGCCCGCGACGCTGACCTGCGTGCCGGGAGAATCGGCAATGTCGCTGAACGAGTGGCCGGTGCCGAGGGCGCGGATCCGGTCGGCCCCGGCGACGAGCGCCTGCAGCTGGCCGACCGTCGCGGGGCGGCTCAGGTCAGCGGCCCGGAACGTGACGTTGCCCGCCCAGTTCTTACGCGATCCCGCGTCCATGTTCGCTCTCCCTACGGTTCCCGTTGCCGAGCCGCGCGATTCCTGTGCTTATCCCCTGTTTCCCCTCAACCCCCAGCGGGTCCCCCAGTGCCGACGGCGAGCCTACCTGTCATCAACGGCTCGTTCGGCACGCTGACCGCGAACGGCGTCGGGCAGGCCTCGGCGACCCTGTACAGCACCGGATTGCCCTGGCTAACGAGAAAGGGACTGACAATGAGGTCTGTCAAGAAGAGCGCCCTGCGGGTTGCGGCGGCCACGGTTGCGACGGGAGTCCTCACCGTGGGGGCGGCGGCCGTGGCGGGGTCGGCGGGCGCGAGCACGTTGGGCAACGGCGGGAATGGCACTGCCTACAGCTTCACCACGCTTGACAACGCCAGCGACCTGACGTTCAACCAGCTGCTCGGCGTCAACGACTCCGGTGAGGTCGTCGGCGTCTACACGCCGGGCGACAACTCCCAGGCGCTCGACGGGTTCATCTGGACGCCGCAGCACGGCTTCACCACCCTCGACGACCCGCACGGCGTCGGCACCACCACCATCAACGGCGTGAACGACCTCGGCCAGGTCGTCGGCTTCTACGTCGACGCCGACGGGAACACCGACGGGTTCCTGGCCGCCCCGCAGCGCTAAGCACCTGTCGCAGGCTGGCCACCCCCGCTACGGCCGGGGGTGGCCGGAGCCGTGTCCGGGCTCAGCGCGGCGGCGCGGACCAGGTGGACGGGAGCGGGCCGCCGTACCAGTCCTCGATGATGTGCCTGGCGATCGAGACCGGCGGCGGCAGCGCGAACTCGCGGGCCTGGACGGCGGCCAGCAGTTCCTCGCGGCTGAACCAG
>JASHTQ010000031.1 GCA_030040475.1 Streptosporangiaceae bacterium | reverse complement strand
GCGGATGAACGTCGGCCAGGGCCGCGTGGGGCCGGCCGACTGGGCGAAGTGGAAGACCTGCTGCTGGGTCACGGTCAGCGGCGGCAGCGGAACATGGCCGCCGAGCAGCGGCGCCAGCCAGGCGCCGGCGGCCACGATCACCACGGGCGCCTCAAGCGACTCCCCCGCCGTGTGCACCCGCGCGCCGTCCGCGGCCGACTCCACGCGCAGGGCGGGCGTGTCGTAGCGGATCTGGGCGCCGCGCGCGGCGGCGATCCGGCGCATGGCCGTCATCGCCCGCTCCGGGTCCAGGACGCCGCCGTCCGGGTGGAACATGACCGGATCGCCGCCGAATGCCAGGCCGGGCCAGCGCTCGGCGGCCGCCGGCGGCGGCATCAGTTCCGCGGGCACGCCGAACCCGGTCAGGATCTCGTACATTTTCTCCTGCGTCCGGGCCGGGCCGTAGTCGAGCGCGCCGGTCCTGAGCACCGGGTCCTCCCCCGCCTCGTCGGCGAGCTTGCGCCACAGCCGGTGAGCCTGGCCGGTCAGCCGCACGTACAGCGGGTCCGGGTAGGCGCGCCGGAAGATCCTGGCGCTGCCGTGCGAACTGCCGCGCCGGTGCCCCGGAGCGAACGCCTCCACGACCGCGACCGACCGGCCCCGGCCGGTCAGTGCCCATGCCGCGGCCGACCCGGCCAGCCCGGCTCCGATGATCACCGCGTCCACTCGCTGCGTGCCCATGCCTCACGGTAACCCGGTCAGGGCAGGCACCTGGTGCCGTGAGAGGGTTGCTGCCGGAGGTGGCCCGTGAAACTTGGCCTGCAGATCCCGGACTTCACCACGCCGGACGGCCCGCCGCGGCTCGGCGCGGACCTGGCCACGGTGGCCCGCACCGCGGACGAGGCAGGCTTCGACTACATCGCGGTCATGGACCACTTTTTCCAGATCCGCGCGATCGGCGCGTCCGAGCGCGCGATGCTCGAGGGATACACGACGCTCGGCTACCTGGCCGCGTGCACCTCGAGGGCCGAGCTGCTCACGCTGGTCACCGGCGCCATCTACCGGCAGCCCGGCATCCTCGCCAAGATCGTGACGACGCTGGACGTGCTGTCCGGCGGGCGGGCCTGGCTCGGCATCGGCGCGGGGTGGAACGAGGAGGAGTCGCGCGGGCTCGGCATCCCGTTCCCGCCGGTCGCCGAGCGGTTCGAGCGGCTCGAGGAAACCCTGCAGATCTGCCTGCAGATGTGGCGCGGCGACGAGAGCCCGTACCACGGCGAGCACTACACCCTGGAGCGGCCGCTGAACTCGCCGCAGTCCCTGACCAGGCCGCACCCGCCGATCATGATCGGCGGCGGGGGCGAACGCAAGACGCTGCGGCTGGTCGCCAAGTACGCCGACGCGTGCAACCTGTTCCCGACCCCGGACCTGGCGCACAAGCTGGACGTGCTGCGCGCGCACTGCGACGACGTGGGCCGCGACTACGACGAGATCACCAAGACCTGCTACTTCGTCTACGACGTCGGCGAGAAGGGCGAGAAGGCCGCCGAGGTGGTCGACCGGCTCGGCGCCATGGCCGAGCTCGGCTTCCAGGCCGCGCTGGGCGGCGTGGTCAACGTCTGGCAGGTCACCCCGCTCGAGGTGATCGCCGCCGAAGTCATCCCCGCCGTAGCCGCCATTTTATTTTCAGCCGAACGAGCGGTGGTGCGCGTCCCGGGCCGACGCGCCGATCCGGGGTGCGGGACCCATCGCCCTCATGGCACGGGGGGTAGGGACCCGCACCTTGCTGGGAGAGGGGCGGGCTGGGCGGGGTTAGTGGGTGGGGTTGCCGTTGAGGCGGGGGGCGTTGGCTTGCTCGACGGCTTCGGCGCTGCGGATGTCGCCGCGGGCCGTGAGGCCCGCCTCGATGCCTGCCAGGTCGCCGACCGGGCGGTTCTGGCTCAGCTTGGCCTTGGCCTCGATGCGGGTGATCTGCAGCTCCAGGCCGACGATGGCGCGCAGCTGGCCCTCGATGAAGGCGCGCGGCGCGTCGTCTACCGACCACGCGGGCGACTGGCCGGGCGAGGTCATGCGGGCCGCCTCGTGCTTGGCCGTCAGCCGCCGGACGACGTCCTCGACCCAGGCCGGGTCGTCGTGCACGACCAGCTCGCCGTAGACGTGGGCGGTGACGTAGTTCCAGGTGGGGACCACCCGGCCGTGCTCGGCCTTGGCCGCGTACCAGGACGGGGAGATGTAGGCGTCAGGGCCGCGGATGATCGCGAGCGACTCGCCGAGCGCCGGCTTGCGCCACTGGTCGTTGTTGCGGGCGACGTGGCCGTACAGCGCGCCGTGCTCCCCCGCCGCGGGCTCGTACGCGAACGGCAGCATGGTGGCGAGCAGGCCGTCGGCCGTCTGCGTGATCAGGTCGGCCGCGCCGTGCCTGACCAGCAGTTCCTCGACGGCCGCGTGGTCGACGGCGAAATGGGCGGGAATGTACATGTGCGCCTCCGCTACCAGGCTACGTGCCGAAGGAACGGGTCAGGCCAGCCCAGACGGCGTCGTAATCGTCCTGGCGGTGCGGGGACTGCATGGCCTGCCGGGTGGGGATCATCATCCAGCGGCTCTCGAACATGAACGCCAGCGTGCCGTCGACCTTCTGCGGCGCCAGCTCGGCCGTGCTCGCCCTGGCGTACGTCTCGGCGTCCGGGCCGTGCGAGGTGAACGTGTTGTGCAGGCTGGCGCCGCCGGGCACGAAGCCCTCGGCCTTGGCGTCGTAGACGCCGGTCACCAGGCCCATGAACTCGGACATCACGTTGCGGTGATACCACGGCGGGCGGAAGGTGTCCTCGCCGACCAGCCAGCGCGGCGGGAAGATCACGAAGTCCACGTTGGCCAGGCCGGGCAGCTCGCTTGGCGAGGTGAGCACGGTGAAGATGGACGGGTCCGGGTGGTCGAAGCTGATCGTGCCGATCGCCATGAAGTTCGCGGTGTCGTACTTGTACGGCACGTAGTTCCCGTGCCAGCCGACCACGTCCAGCGGCGAGTGGTCGTAGTCGGCGGCCCACAGGTTCCCGCCGAACTTCTGCACCACCTGGACGGGCTCCTCGACGTCCTCGTAGGCGGCCGCGGGGGCGAGGAAGTCACGCTCGTTGGCCAGCCCGTTCGCGCCGATCGGCCCGCGCTCGGGGAGCGTGAACGGGGCGCCGAAGTTCTCGCACAGGTAGCCGCGGACCGCCGCCGCGCCCGCGGGCAGTTCCACCCGGAACCTGATACCGCGCGGGATCACCGCGATCTCGCCGGGCCCGACCGCCAGCGGGCCTAGCTCGGTGACCAGCAGCACCTCGCCGTGCTCGGGGACGAACAGCAGCTCGCCGTCCGAGTCGACGAAATACCGGCGGGTCATGCCGCGGTTCGCGCGGTAGATGTGCACGGCCATGCCGTTGCGGGTGCGCAGGTCGCCGTTGCCCGCGACGGTGTAGAGGCCATCGACGAAGTCGGCGGGGTCCGCGGGGATCGGCAGCGGGTCCCAGCGCAGCCGGTTCGGGTCGGGCTCGATCTCGTCGAACGGGGTGCCGCGCAAGTTCCCCTGGGCGATGCGGGAGAACGCCGGGTGCGCCGCGGACGGCATGATCCGGTACACCCAGGTCCGCCTGTTGACCGCGCGCGGCTGGGTGAACGCGGCACCGCTGAGCTGCTCCGCGTACAGGCCGAGCGGCGCGCGCTGCGGAGAGTTCCGGCCGGCCGGCAGGGCGCCCGCCACCGCCTCGCTGGCGAACTCGTTGCCGAACCCCCGCTGGTAGCGCGGCTCCCGACGGGCTGCGCCGCTCGTCGGCTGATGGACGGCGACATCGACCATGACTGCCTCCTTAAGCCTGCTCACTTCCTCCATACAATCACCGACCCGGCCGCGGCTCGGCCACCGGATCGCGGCGGCGGGGACCGGACGGGCACCGGAGGCGGACGGCGCGGGCCGGTGCGGTTACCGGATCGCCGGTACGTATCTCTGTCTCCGAAATAGCTGGTCCGGAGGGGTGGAGCGGGCGTGCAACGTTTTTTTGCACGTACGCATGCACTTGCATTAGCTCTGTTAGGCTCCCCGTGCAAGTGATCATCACGGCGCTCAGGCGTCCCGCCCGCGCCCAGGTTTCACATCCTTCTCAAGGAGCACGATGCGCTTCAACAACGGCATCCCCGCCGACCAGCTGGCGGAAGTGCACTGGCGCAAGAGCACGGCAAGCAACCCGAACGGAAGCTGCGTGGAGGTGGCCGAACTGCCCGACGGTGCGGTCGCCGTCCGTAACTCCAGGCATCCGGCCGGGCCCGCGCTGGTCTACACGCGAGCCGAAATCGCCGCGTTCGTCACCGGGGCAAAGGGCGGCGAGTTCGACGACCTGTGCACGGGCGGCGGTATCGAGTCATTACCTAGAAGTCGCCAAATGGTGTCCAAGAGTCGCGCGCGCGCGATGATATAGTGCGCTCTGTCCTCCGCCGTGGCCGATTGGGCGGACGGCGCCATGGTCGTTGCCGTTCGGCACGAAAGGCTGGCGGTGAGCAGCAGGTCCATCGGGCATCGGAGCGAGGTGAGCGCGGTTCAGGTGGACAGCGACTCTCCTGCCGAAGTCTCCGGCCCGACGGTGCCGCGCATGATACTGGGAAGCCAGCTGCACCGTTTCCGCGAGGCCGCGGGCATCACGCCCGAGGAAGCCGCGTACGAGATCCGGGCGTCCCGCTCCAAGATCAGCCGGATGGAAAACGGCCGGGTCCGGGTCAAGGAGCGGGACGTCACGGACCTGCTCACGCTGTACGGCGTCACCGACCTGAAAACGCACACCGCGATGGTGGCCCTCGTCAGGCAGGCCAACGCGCAGGGCTGGTGGTCGAAGTACGGCGACGTCACGGCCGACTGGTTCGAGGGTTACCTGGGCCTGGAGATGGCCGCCTCCGTCATCCGCTCGTTCGAGCTGCAGTTCGTGCACGGCCTGTTCCAGACCGAGGCCTACGCCCGCGCCGTCACGCTGCTTGGCCGCACGGCCGCGCCCGAGGAGGAGATCGAGCGGCGGGTGAGGCTGCGGCTCAAGCGCCAGGACCTGCTGACGAGCCCGGATCCGCCGCAGGTGTGGTCGGTCATCGACGAGGGGGCGCTGCGCCGCCCGGTGGGCGGCCGCCGGGTCATGCGGGCCCAGCTGAACCGGCTCGTCGAGGTCTCCGACATGCGCCACGTCACCTTCCAGGTGGTTCCGTTCGAGCGCGGCGGGCATGCGGCCGCGGGCGGGTCGTTCACCGTGTTGCGCTTCGGCGAGGCCGACGTGCCGGACGTGGTGTACATCGAGCAGCTCACCAGCGCCCTTTACCTGGACAAGCGCGAGGACGTCGACCACTACATGGAGGTCATGAACCACCTCAGCACCGAGGCCCTGACCCCCGCCAAGACCGTGCGCTTCATCGAGGAGATCGCCAAGGAGACGTAGGCCATGACCGATGACCGTTCGCCAGCCGAGATCGACACCTCGGTGCCGCATTCGGCCCGGATCTGGAACTACTGGCTGGGCGGGACGGACAACTACGCCGTCGATCGCGAAGCCGGCGAGGCCGGGATGCGCCAGTTCCTCGACATCGGCACGGGCCTTCCTACCGCGGACAACACCCATCAGGTCGCCCAGCAGCTGGCTCCGCAGAGCCGGGTCGTCTACGTGGACAATGATCCCCTGGTCGTCGCGCACGCCCGGTTCCTGCTGACGAGCAGGCCCGAGGGCGCGGCCGAGTTCCTCGACGCCGACATCAGGAACCCCGCCGCCATCCTCGGCGCCGCCGCGGGTCATTTCACCGACGACGAGGCGTACCCGATCGTCGCCAGCCTGCTCGCCGGCCTGCCGTCCGGCAGCTATTTCGCGCTCTACGACGGCGCCGACACCAACGAGGCGTTCAACGCGGCGCAGCAGGGCCACAACGACAGCGGCGCGGTGCCCTACTACCTGCGCGCCCGGAGCGGTTCGCCCCCTTCTTCGCGGGTCTCGGCCTGGTAGCGCCGGGCATCGCGCCGGTACAGGACTGGCGGCCCGACTCCGGCTCGTCCGGGCCCGCCGAGGTCTACTCCTACCGCGGCGTCGCGCGCAAG
>JASHTQ010000374.1 GCA_030040475.1 Streptosporangiaceae bacterium | reverse complement strand
CCGCCGCGGCCGCGTCCGCCGCGCCGCGCAGCCGCGCCGCGGTGACCGGGTACGTGCTCGCCGCCTGGCGTTCCGGTCTGGCCAGGCCGCGCGCGCCGTCGGCCAGGACCGGGAGGCTGAGCACGGCGATCCGGCGATGGCCGAGGGAGAGCAGGTGCGCCATGGCCGCCCGTGCACCGCCGGAGTCGCCGACGGCGACGCGGGGAACGCCCGGCAGCAGCGGCTGGTCAAGGACCACCATCGGCAGCCCGCGTTCGGCCGCCGCCGACACGAACGGGTGGCCCTCGCCGATCGAGTGCACGACGAAGGCGTCCACCACCGCGTCCCTGACGATCCGCGGATCGGGGCGCTTGCCGTCGCCCGCCGCGAGCAGGGTCAGCGCGAACCCGTCGGGGCCGAGCTTGCTGGCCAGCCCGTCGAGGATCAGCACGCTGGCCGGGTCGGCGAAGGCGTAGGCGAGCGGCTCGTGCATGAGCACCCCGACGGCACCGACGCGCTGCCGCCGCAGCGCCCTGCCTACCGGATCGGGCCCGGCGAACCCGAGCTCGCGGGCCCGGTCCAGGATGCGCTCGCGGAGCTCGGCGCCGAGCTGGTCGGGCCGGTTGTAGGCGTTGGAGACCGTGGCCCGCGACACGCCAAGATCCCTGGCCAGGGTCAGCAGCGTCACCCGCCGCCCGGTGCCCTCGGTCAGCTCTCCCGTTCTTCCGGTCAGCCTCCGAGCGTCTTCGGCCCTCTGCCCGGTACCTTCGGTCATCGCCGCGCTGGTCCTCGCTTCCGCCGTTCGCGGTCGCTCCCGCCTGTCTCCGCCTCGTTCGTTCTGAATCGATCTAGTAGACTACCTCACGTGCCCCTTCTGGATCGATCCAGTAGGCAGGCCGGCGCGTCCCCCGATGCGGTGGGACCGGGCGCCGAGCCGGCTGGCGCGTTCGTCCGTGACCCGGATACCGTGCTCGCCTATGGGGCGGTGGCCTGCTTCGCCTACTGCCTGTACGGGCTAGGGCCGATCCTCGCCTTCCTCCGCGCGGACCTGCACCTGTCCTACGCGCTGACCACGCTGAACTCGGTGCTGTGGTCGTGCGGGACCATCACCGCCGGGCTCGCCTACCGCCCGCTCGTGCGCTGGCTCGGCCAGCGCCTGCTGGTGTGGGGCATGACCGCGGCCTTCTGCGCGGGCATCGTCCTGCTCGCGGCGGCTCACCTGCTCGCGCTCACGCTGACCGCCGCCCTCCTGATGGGCGCGTCCGGCACAACGCTGCTCGTCGCCACCTCGGCCATCCTCTCCGACCGGCACGGGCCGCGACGCGACCGCGCGCTTGTCGAGGCCAACGCGGGCGCGGTCGCGATGGCCGTCCTCGCGCCACTTCTGTTCGGCGCGCTGGGCGGGACCGCGGTCACCTGGCGGGCCGCGCTGGCCGTCCCGCTCGCCGGGTTCGCCGTTCTCTACCTGCTATTCCGGCGGCTGCCCGGGCCGGCCGGCACGGCGGGGACCCGCGAGCCTGCCAGCCCGGGCGAAATTCGGCCGCGCCCGGGCCGGCTCCCGGTCGCGTACTGGGTTCGCGCGGCCCTGGTCGCCATCACCGTCGCGATCGAGTTCTGCGTGGTGTTCTACGCCGCCGAGTTGCTGCACGCGACCGGCCTGCCGCTGGACCGCGCGGCTACCGCGCTCGCGGTCTTCTACCTGGGCGAGCTGGCCGGCCGGCTGGCCGGAGCCCGGCTGACCCGGCGACAGTCCGCCCGCGGCCGCGCACTGGTCGCGGCGTCGCTGGCCGTTGCGGCGGCCGGCTTCGCCGCGTTCTGGCTGTCCGGCCGCTTGGCCGTCGCCCTGGCCGGGCTGTTCGTCACCGGACTCGGCGTCGCCAACCTCTACCCGCTCACCCTCGGCCTGGCCATGTCTGCCGCGCCCGGCGACAGCGGCCGGGCGGCGGCCCGGACCCAGGTGCTGGCCGGCATCGCGGTCATGGCCGCCCCGTTCGCCCTCAGCCTGATGGCCGACGCCTGGGGCGTCGGCCCGGCATTCGCCATCGAGCCGGCGCTGATCGCGCTGGCCGCCATCCTCCTGGCCGCGACGGCCAGGAGGGCGCGTCCCGTGGCGACATCGATCCCGCCAGGACGTGCCTGTGACGGTCGGCCAGGTCCTTGACCAGGAACGCCGTCTTCGGCGGCTTCCTCGCCCTGCCGTCGGGCCGGACGAGCGGGTATGGTTCGCTGTCCCCATGCCGATCGCCGCTGCCTTCCGTTCCCGGCTCGTCGCCCGCGAGCCCCTGTACGGCGCCTGGTCGGTGATCCCTTCGGCGCTGAGCGTGCGGCTGCTGGCCGCCGCGGGCCTGGACTACGTGGTCATCGACCTGCAGCACGGCGGGGCCACCGAAACCGACCTGCCCGGGATGACAAGCGCGATCCGGCTGGCAGGCGCGACGCCGGTTGCCCGGGTCCGGCACGCGCACACCGCCGATATCGGGCGGGCGCTGGACCTAGGCTGCGAAGGCGTCATCGTGCCGAACGTCGACTCGGCTGCCCAGGCCCGCCAGGTGGCCGGCGCGGTTCGCTACCCGCCTGCCGGGCACCGGTCCGTGGGCGGCGTGCTAGCCGCCGCGGAGCCGTTCTGCCTGGTCATGGCCGAGTCGGCCGACGCTCTCGCCGAGCTCGACGCGATCCTGGCCGTCGATGGCGTCGACGGCCTCTACGTCGGCCCGGGAGACCTGTCACTGTCTCTGGGCTGTGCGCGCGATCCGGACGACCCGGTGCTGAGCCGGGCGCTGCAGCGCGTCTGGGCGGCCTGCTCGGCCACCGGCAAGCCGGTCGGGGTGCACGCCACCGATGGCGTCACCGCCCGCCGGTACCGCGATGCCGGCTGCACTGTCATCACCGTCGCCGACGACGCCGGGGCGATCGCCAGGCACACCGCTGCCGAGTTCGGCCTCGCCCGCGGCTGAGCTACGAGACCGAGGCCCTGACCGGCTTTCCCGGCAGGGCAGACGGGACGAGCTCGCCGTCCCTGACCACCGGGGTGCCATTGACCAGCACGTGCCTGATGCCGGATGACGGGCGGGTGCTCGCCAGGTAGGTCGCCTGGTCGGTCACGGTATCGGGGTCGAACACCACGATGTCCGCGTCGGATCCTGGCCGTAGCCGCCCCTTGCGGCGCATCGCGGGCACGTGGCCTTGCAGCAACTGGGCGGGCAGCAGGCTGCACCGCCGCAGCGTTTCTGCCAGGCCAAGCGGGCCGTCGCGGCGGGCGAGCATCCGCAGCGCGCGGCTGAAGGTGCCCGCCGTCCGCGGGTGCGTCACGGCATCGGCGCGCAGCGGCCAGCTCATCGGATCCGGAGCCGGTCCTGACCAGGTCAGCGGCATCGCGTCGCTGGCGACCATCGCGCCGGGGAAGGTCAGCGAGCTCAGCAGCAGCCGCAGGTCGGCCGGGTCGTCCTCGTCCAGCAGCCGGATGATGACCAGCCCGCCTGGATCGGTCGCCCGCAGCTCCCCGAGCCGGTCCGCGCTGGCAACCCGCTCCCCGGTCGGCACGTAGGTCAGCGACCGCGGCGTCAGGCGGCGCTCGGCCAATCGCTCGGGCGCGAGGAACGCGGCACCGATGCCGGTCATCCCTGAGCCGTACGGATAGGCCTCGGTGGTCACGCGGGAGCCGGCCCGCTGGGCGCGGCCTACCAGGTCGAGCACGCGGTCCACGTGGCGCTGCGACGTGCTGTTGAGATGGCAGTAGTGCATCCGAGCGCCGGTCTCGCCGGCCGCCCGGACTATCTCCTCGGCACCGTCGATCCTGGCGCCAGGCACCATCTCGATCATGTCGCGCGCGTGCGTGAAGGTCGGCACTCCGGCCGCCGCCGCAAGGGCCGCGACCTGGAGGTACTCGCCGGGATCGCTGCCCGGTGCGTAGCCGACCAGGACGCCGATGCCGAGCGCTCCGTCGGCGAGGTCGGCGGACAGCCGGGACAGCATCGCGGTCACCTGCGCCGGAGCCGCCTGTTGCTGCCATGCGGAGGTAGCGATGTTCGCCAGGAAGACCTCAAGCCTGCCGTCGAGCCGGATGCCCGCGACGGCTTCCATCCGAGCCAGCGCCCAGGACGCGGCGAACCCGAAGTTGACCGGCCTGCCCTCCCGGCCGGCGCGGTCGTAGGCCGCCGCCACCGGCGTGACGCCGGCCTCCAGCTCGAGCGCGGTGGTGACGCCGTCCAGGGCCTGCAGCCGCAGCCCGGCGATGCCGTTGACGTGGCTGTGCAGGTCGATGAAGCCGGCGGTGACCACGTGGCCCGCGGCGTCGAGCTCGAGCGCTCCCGGCGCGACGCCGGCGCCGATGGCCACGACGCTGCCATTCGCGATCGCGACGTCGGCGATCTCGTCACGGCCGGACTCGGGATCGACGACGCGCCCGCCGCGCACCACGAGATCGGGCGCCGTCGCTTCGGGAATCTCGCTCATCGTCAAGCCGCTATCATGTCCGCGCCCGGCGGCGCAAGCAAGCCGAGAGCATCGCTTCTTCCGGGCGCCGGCCCGGTCTCACCCGGCGGCGGGCACGAGGATCCGCCCGGATAGCGTAGGAGCCATGACGATCATGACGCGGATCCTCGGGCGCACCGGCGCGGAAGTGACGATTCTCGGCTACGGCGCCATGGAGCTGAGAGGCCGGCCACGCGGTCCCGAGATCGCCGACGAGGACGCGGGACGCCTGCTGAACGCGGTTCTCGACGGCGGGATCAACCTGATCGACACCTCGCCCGACTACGGTCGCAGCGAGGAGCTGATCGGCGGCTACATCGCCCACCGCAGGGACGAGTTCTTCCTCGCCTCCAAGTGCGGGTGCCCGCTCGCGCCCCCGGCCGACGCGGTGCCGCCTTATCAGCATGACTACAGCCCGGCGAATGTCCGCGCCGACGTCGAGCAGTCGCTGCGCCGGCTGCGCACCGACCGCCTCGACCTGGTCCAGGTGCACATGTCACCGAGCCGGGCGACGCTCGAGGAGAACCACACGGTGCAGACGCTTCACGACCTCCAGGCCGAGGGCAAGGTCCGCTTCATCGGCATGTCGGGCATCCTGCCGAACCTGCCCGATCACATCGCGATGGGCGTCTTCGACGTCTTCCAGATCCCGTACTCGGCGGTCCAGCGCGATCACGAGGAGCTCATCGCCGCGGCCGCCGACGCGGGCGCGGGCACGTTCATCAGGGGCGGCGCGGCGCGCGGCGCCGCGGCGGAGGACAAGAACTGGCGAACCGGGCCGCTTAGCCAGGACCCCGGCCTCGGCCAGCGGAACTGGGAGACCTCCGGCATCGCCGACCTGCTGGCCGAGGCGGGCATGAGCAACATGGAGTTCGTCCTGCGCTTCACGCTCAGCCATCCCGGCTTGTCGACCACGATCGTCGGCACCTCGAACCCGGCCCACCTGGCCGGCAACATCGCCGTCGCCCAGCGCGGCCCCCTCCCCCCCGACCTCTACGAGCAAGCCAAGAAGCGCCTCCCCCTCTAGTGACTCCCGAGCCCCTCCCCGGGGCTGCGCCCCAGCGATGGGATGCGGGTCCCCTTGCCCCACACAAGGGCCCGCGCCAGCTCTGCAGGCAGCCCCGGGCTGGCTGGCCGGAACGCGCACGGGACTTGTGACGCACAGGCCTCGCACCACGGGGCCGATCGCGCACACACCCGCCCGGGGACACGCGCTGGATCGGGGCTCGTGGGCCACGAGCCCCGTCTACCGGGGCTCGTGACCCACGTACCTCACGGCAGGACCGGCGATCGGGGCTCGTGGCACACGCACCCCACAAGGGCCGGGCCGGGGAGCCGCTCGCGAGGATGGGGCCGGGGACCCACGCGCCGCCGCCGGGGTCAGTCGCGGAGGTTGCCGAGGATGCGAGCCAGTTCGGCGCGGTCGGCCGGGCCGAGACGGCCGAAGACGCGCCCGGCTTCTGTCCCGCGGGCGCCGCGGATCTCGGCCAGGATCTCGCCGCCGTGGTCGGTCACCTCGACCAGGGTGGCGCGCCTGTCGCCCGGGTCGGCGCGGCGCCGGACCAGGTCCCTGGCCTGCAGCGCGTCCACCACCTCGGTGGCCGTGCGCGGCGCGATCTCCAGCCGGTCGGACAGCTCGGACAGCCGCATCGTCCCGTGCCTGGCCAGGGTCCGCAGGGCGCGCAGGTGGGCCGGGGTGATGCCCCACGGCGCCAGCGTCTCCGCCGACTTCTCGCGGAGCTGGCGGGCGACCGCGCTGAAGGCGTCGGCCAGCCCCTCATCGCCGGCCGGATCGGCGCCGGCCGGGCCGTTACCTGGCTCAGCGGGCTCGGGTCGGCCCGCTTCGCCGCGGTCGGAGGTCACGGGAATACAGTAGCAGGGTTTGCTGCTATACCCTCATATTGAGGTAACCTCATCAATGCATGTGACGAAACGAAAGGAACCGCCTCTTGGCATCACCCCACATGAACCGGGATAAGCCCGGCCGGGACCGCGGCCCCGGGACCGTCACCGCCGCGGAAAAGGCGCAGGCACGCGAGGTATCGCTGCGCAGGCTCTGCCAGCTGTTCCGCCCCTACCGGTGGCAGCTGGCCATCGTCACCGCGATCATCGCGGCCTCTTCCGTCGTCGGGCTGGCCTCGCCGTTCCTGCTCCGCGCGGTCATCGACATCGCCCTGCCGGACAGGAACCTGCGGCTGCTCGTCTGGCTGGTCATCGGGATGGTCGCGGTCGCCGCGATCACCTCGGCGTTCGGCGTCATCCAGACCTGGATCAGCACCAAGGTCGGCCAGCACGTCATGCACGAGCTGCGCACCAGCGTCTTCACCCACCTGCAGCGGCA
The DNA here is from genome assembly GCA_030040475.1 of Streptosporangiaceae bacterium. The sequence goes on along the minus strand of JASHTQ010000374.1, from coordinate 405 downwards.
GTCGATCGCGTTCTTCACCCGCACCCGCACCGGCGAGGTGCAGTCCCGCATCCAGAACGACATAGGCGGCATGGAATCGGTCGTAACCTCGACCGCGACCTCCATCGCCGCCAACCTCACCACCGCGGTGGCCAGCATCGTCGCGATGGTCGCCCTGTCCTGGCGACTGTCGCTGATCTCGCTCGTGGTCATGCCGCCGGCCATCTTCCTGACCCGGAAGGTCGCCAGGATGCGCCGCGCCATCACCACCGAGCAGCAGCGCGAGCTCGCCGACCTCAACGTGACGATCGAGGAGGGCCTGTCGATCAACGGCGTCCAGCTGGCCAAGACGATGGGCGCCAGCCCGTCGCTGGTCCGGCGGTTCACCGACTCCTCGGCCCGCCTGATCGACCTGGAGCTCCGCTC
>JASHTQ010000373.1 GCA_030040475.1 Streptosporangiaceae bacterium | reverse complement strand
CGTGCAGGAAGGCACCCTCGCACGGAGGGGCGAGACGATCTCGCTCGATGAGCTCTGACCGGTGTCTGAGGTCAGGCTCAGCTCAGACGCGGTCAAAGACCTCGAGCGCATGATTATATCGTCAGGTGTCACGGTATGACCTCAGACTGAGATTGGCTGGGTGACGCGATGCAGGGCGCGTGAGTGCCCGTCGAAGTACTGGCGGATCCGGCTTTCCCAGTCTTCGGCCGGGTAGATCGTGACCCGGTCCCGGGCTTCGGGCTCGGCGACCTGAGAGCGGGACTGCCGTTCCTGCTCGGTGCGGGCGTTGGCGAAGCAGACATGGATGGCGTAGTCCAGGTCCAGCCGCTCGCCGTACCAGGGCGGGATGACCGTCTCCGGGGTGATCTCAGCGTCGTGGCAGTCCTCGATCATGCCGTCCGGGGCAGGCAGCGGCGGGCTGGCCGGGACGGCCGCGCCGTCGGGGCGGTAGAAGGAAAACGTGCCATCGCGTGCGGCGGCAATCAGGTACCCCCGGTCGTGCACCAGCATGTGGTGGTACTTGCACAAGCTGACCAGGTTGTCCAGCTTCGTGCGGCCGCCGTTGGACCAGTACTGGATATGGTGCAGGTCGACCCGGCGTGACTCACAGCCCGGGAACCGGCACCGGCACTTGTCCCGCTCCCTGGCAGCGCGGCGCAGCGCCGCGTTCGGCCGGCGGCGCCGGCGGCCCAGATCCAGCAGCTTCCCGGCGCTGTCGTGCAGCATCCAGGTCAACGACGCGGAGCAGGCGATCGTCTGCGCGGTGCTGACGCTGATCGCCGGCCCGTCCTCGACGTGGCACCGCGCCGGATCGGCCGGGTGTCCCGCTGGCCGCGGCGAGGCACCCGGGGACGTTTCCGCGGAAACGTCCCCGGCCTTGTCGGCTGACTCCGCGGAGGCGACGACGTCGGCGCCGACGTGCACGACGACCTGGTAGACCTCCGGGTCATCGGCGGCAGCCACCTTCCCGGCCAGGAACGCCTCGGCGATCAGCAGCAGCGAGTCGGCCAGGCTCGTGGAGGTAGGCGGCTGCAGCTGGCCAGCGGCCGGAGCCTGGTCACCGTCCGGCGTTTGCGGACGCTCCGGGTCGGCGTCGTGCGGGTGCTCCAGGTCTTTGGCCGCTGCGCGCAGCGCCTTCAGCAGCACCGCCCCGGCCAGCGGCGGCAGCCGGAAGGTCCCGGCCAGTGACCCGTCTTCTTCGAACCGCCACGCCAACCGGCGCCGGACCCGCGCCGCGGCGTCGTCGGCCGAGCTGACCTGCCGGTGCGCTCGGGCGAACCGCTCCAGCTGGCTGCCCGTCATCGGCCCGGCGATCTCGGCCAGGCCCGCCTCGGTCTCCGGCGTGGCGATCCGGGTCAGCGCCCGCACCTTTGCGTACGACAGTCGGCCCGCCCCGAACTCCCCCCGGATGACGGGCAGGTCCCGCAAGGCCCGGGCCACTCGCACGTGCTCCCTGGCGGTGCCCGCGGTCATCTGGCACTTCCACGACAGCCACTGGGCGCAGCTCTGCATGTCCCATGACGCCCAGCCGCGGCGGGCGTCGAAGTCGCCGAGCAGGACAAGGAACCTGCAGGTAGCCGCGGCCAGGTGGCCCGCCAGCTCGCAGATCTGAGCCTCAAGCCGCTCCAGGGGTACCGCGCCGGAAAGAGTCGGCGATGAGTCGCCAGGAGCGGAGACCGGCACATGTGAATCGAACATGTATTTGATGATAATACGTGGGTCAGACAATCCGCCGCGCCGAGGCACGGCGCGGCGGGGTCAGGTTCCGAGGGAATGTTCCTCGCCAGCCTGGCGGGCCCGCGCGCGGGCGGCCTGGCGGATCAGGTGGTCGCGCTCGGCGATGTCTGTGGCCCGGCGGGCGGCATCCGCGTATGCCGCGGCGGCGGCGGGGAGGTCGCCGCCGAGCTCGTGCAGGTGGCCGCGGACGGCGTGCCACCGGTGCCGCTCACCGAGGACCTCGCGGAGCCGTTCTGTCTCACGCAGCCCGGCGGCGGCGCCGAGCACATGGCCGACCGCGACCGCGCGGCCGAGCGCCGCGGCGGGGTCCTGGCGCACGGGGTCGTCGGTGAGGGCGACGAGGTCGTCGTACCAGGCGAGGATCTGCGGCCAATCGGTCTCCTCGGCGCGTGCCGCGTCGTCGTGCAGGGCGGCGATCGCGGCCTCGACCTGATAACGGCCCGGGCGCCGTTCCTCCGTCTGCGTGGCGAGAGCGGACTGCAGGACGCGCACGCCCTCGGCGATCTCGCGCCTGTCCCACAGGCTGCGGTCCTGTCGGTCGAGCGTGACGATCCGGCCCTCGGGGTCGAACCGCGCCGGGAGCCTGGCGTGGTTGAGGAGCATCAGCGCGAGCAACCCGCGCGCCTCCGGTTCCTCGGTGGCGAGGGTGAGCTGGCGGGCGAGCCGGATCGCCTCACTGGCCAGGTCCACCCGGCCCGCGTGACCGGCGGTGTAGACGAGATAGAGCACGCGCAGCACGACGGCGAGGTCGCCGGGCTGATCCAGCCGGCGCCCGCGCAGGGTGAGCTTGGCGCGGCTGATCCGCTGTGCCATCGTCGCCTCAGGGACGTAGAAGGCGTCGGCAATCTCCCGGGTGGTGAGGCCGCCGACGGCGCGCAGGGTCAGCGCCACCTGAGAGGCCGGCGCCAGGCCGGGGTGACAGCAGCAAAAAAGCAGAAAAAGCGTGTCGTCGCCCTCGCCCGTGGAGGCCGGCCGCGACTCGGCGTATGTCGTCTCCTCGCGGCGATGCCGGGCAGCCTCGCTGCGGCGGGCGTCGACGAGGCGGCGGATCGCGACCGTCGCCAGCCACGCGCGCGGATCGCGCGGCGGATGCTCGGGCCAGACCCGGAGCGCCTCGAGCAGCGCCTCTTGGAGCGCGTCCTCTGCGGCGTCGAAGTCCTCGCCCCGCCGGACCAGGCCGGCGAGGACACGAGGGACGAGGGCGCGCAGCGCGCCCTCGTCCAGCCGTCGCACCGGCTCGCGGATCACGCCGGGTCAGTCCTTCGACGGTGCCCCGGACATGACCTCCCGGATGTCAATCCACTCGTACAAGGGCTCACCGCCGGGGCCGGGCTCGGAGGAGACGTACGCTGCGAGCTCGACCGCGCGCTCATGGGACTCGACATCGATCATGTACCAGCCCGCCACGAGATCGCTGGTCTCGGGCAGCGGGCCGTCGGTGATGACGGGCGCCGCACCCGGGCCGCCGTAGCGCACCCAGGTACGCGCTGGCGTGAGTGCCTGCGCGTCGACGTACTCGCCGTTCTTCTCGAGCAGCTCGCCGACGTGCCTGAGGAAGGCCATGTGCGCCTCCACGTCCTCGGGCGCCCACTGGTCCATCGGGGGCACGGGACGGTACGGCTCCGGGCCGCCGCGGTAGTGCTTGAGAAGGAGGTACTTCGGCATCGTGGTCTCCTGGTGTCATGGGCCGCGTCTGTCGTGACCCTTCGCCTGGTGAGCGGAGCCGGTCAGGGCTTCTCGACATGAAATCATCAATCTAGTCCCGGGGCCTCAGGCGTGTCGGTCCAGTAGTTCCCGGACGGTACCGGCCAGCCGCTCGTAGTCCTCTGGGGTGTTGTACGGCGCCGCCGCGATGCGCAGGTATCCGACTCCGCCGAAGTACACCGGCGCGACCTCGACCCGCCGCTCAGACAGCGCCTCGTAGAAGGGGTCGACCTGATCGGGCGAGGTAAGGGTGCCAGCTGGCAGCGGCACCAGCCGCATCGCGGGCGCCGGCGTGGCCGGAAGGCGCTCGAGCGTGACCCCCAGCGCCCCGGCCACTGTCTTCTGGCCGTCGGCCACCAGGTCGGCGAGCCGGGCCACGGCCTCCCAGCCGCCCAGCGCTTCCCAGTACGCCAGGCCGTCCGGGGCCGCCAGCCAGCCGGCGTAATCCCAGGTGCCTGGATAGTCGAAGGACGCGGCGTACCCGTCCTCCAGTTGCCAGCTGAGCACGGTCGGCGTCGCGTCGGCTCCCGGCCTGCTCCACAGTATTGCGCTGCCGCGCGGGGTGTATGCCCACTTGTGCAGGTTGCCGATCCAGTGGTCCGCTCCGAGCGCCGGGATGTCGTCGCGGAGCTGGCCAGGCGCGTGGGCGGCGTCAACAAGCACCGGAGCCCCCGCGCGGGCGGCAGCGGCGGCCACGGCCGTAACCGGGACCACGGTGGCGGTCGGCGACGTGATCCGGTCGACTACGACCAGCCGCGTGCGGCGTGAGAAGGCGGCGGCGTACGCCGCCGCGATCGCGTCATCCCCGGCGCCGATCGGATAGGCCGCCTCGATGATCCGCGCCCCTGCGCGCGCCGCGTGGTGGCTCAGCGCCTTGCGGACCGCGCCGTAGCCATGCGTGCTTGTCACCAGCTCGTCGCCAGGGTGCAGTTCCAGCGAGCCGAGGACGGCGGACACTCCCTCGGACACGTTGCGTACCCATGCCGCGCGGGACGGGTCGATGCCCAGGAAGCCCGCCGCATGCTCTCGCGCCGCCACCACCAGCCCGCTGACCTCCACGCGGTTGAAGCGGTGGGGATTGCGCTCGGCCCGCTCGCGCCAGGCAGCGGCGGCCTGGCGCACGACGACCGGCGCGACGCCGAACGAGCCGTGGTTGAGATGCAGAACGTCAGGGTCGAGGCCGAAGGCCTCCAGCAGGGCAGCATCCACGGAGCCGATTGTGCCAGCCGGGGACGCCGGAGCAATCCGCACCGGAGCCACCGCAGCGGGTTACGCACCGTCGCTGACCGATCTTCGGGAGATCAGGATGCGAAAGACGATAGCCAAGATCGCGGGCGTGACCATAAATCGACGGCGCAGGCCTAGGCCTCGCCAGCACGGCAACGCTGCTCAGCGACATCGAGCGCTACGACCTCGGCTGGTTCGTCGCGTGCCTGTGCACGCCGTTGCCGGGAGATCGCGCCCGTCGAGTCCACGACGGCACCCACCCGTATCTCGTCCAGGGCGGCCCGGAGCCTGCCGCCGTCGCCGGCGGTGTCGGCGCGCTCGGCCAGCGCCGCGCCGAGCCGGTCCGCGAGAGTGCTGGCCGCGCCCTGGAGCAGCAGCGGCCGTCCGCGCCGGAGCAGGTCAGGCAGCCTCCCGGCACGGCTGCCCGCCGAGGCAGGATCCCAGACGCGGTCCACGATCAGGTCGGCCAGCTTGCCCGCCAGGGCGCCGAGGTCATCGCCGAGCACCTCCATCACGTCGAGCGCTTCGCCGAGCGGTACGCCGACCCGCACCCAGTCGGCCACGAGGGCGAGCAGCGCGGGACTGCGCACCACGAAGTAATCCTCGCCGTGCGGGCGCACCAGCCCGATCCGGCACGCACGGTCCAGCGCCGGCAGCCGGTCGGCCAGTTCGGCTCGGGTCAGCCGTAGCGGCGTCTCGTCCACGGCCGCCTGGTGCTGGTCGACGCCAAGCAGCGTGGTGAGGTCCGTGCCGCTCTCCCACGCCCCCAGCAGGTCACGGATCCCCGCCAGTGAGTAACCGCGGCGCTGCAGGCGGGCGATGAGCTGCAGACGCTGGACGTGCCGGCTGCCGTACAGGCCCAGGCGCCCTCGCCGCTCGGGAGGGGGCAGCAGGCGCATCGTGTGGTACTCGCGGATGGTGCGGACGGGCAGCTCGACCCGCCGGGCGAGGTCGTCGATGGTCAGCAGGTCAGGTATCTCCGCCGCGGCAGCCATGACTAGACACTACCCCAGAACACCGTTACGGTAAATACCGTGACGGTTAATGGTGAACTGACTGAACAGCTGATCGGCGTGATCCGGTGCGTGACCGGCATGCCGGACCTTGAGTACCTTCGTCGGCCCGAGCCGATGCACGGCGGCTTCTGGGCCGAGCTGTTCTCCTTCTCGCTCGCCGATCCGCCGGGTGCCTGGCCGCGCGAGCTTGTCGTCCGCCTGATGCCCGACCCCGGCACGGCGGGCAAGGAGATGGTCGTGCAGACCGCGGTGGCCCGTGCGGGCTTCCCCACCCCAACCGTGCGGGCGTCAGGTGGCCCGGATCGCGGCCTCGGCCGGGCGTTCATGGTCATGGACCGGGCCGCCGGCCGTCCGGCGCTGTCCGGGATAGACGGGCTGACCCCGGGTGCCATGCTGAGAGTGCTGCGCCAGGTCCCCGCGATGCTTGCCGGATCGATGGCGCGGCTGCATGCGCTCGACCCGGACCTGGTGCGCGGCGAGCTTGCCGGGGTTCACGGGGCGTCGGTGACGATACCCGGCATGATCCGCGTGCTGGCGCAGTCAGCCGCCGACTCCGGGCGCCAGGACCTGGTCAGTGCCGCCCGCTGGCTGACCGATCATCCGCCCGCGCCGGCGCAAGAGGTCATCTGCCATGGTGATTTTCATCCCTTCAACCTGCTCGCCGACGGAGAACGGGTAACCGTGCTCGACTGGAGCAACGCGTTGCTCGCGCCGCGAGCGTACGACGTCGCGTTCACCTCCCTGCTGCTCAGCGAGCCGCCGTTGCGGGTGGCTGGCTGGCAGCGGCAGCTGCTCAAGCCGGTCGGCCGGCTGATGGCTCGCCGGTTCGTCCGGGCGTACCAGCGTCGGACCGCGTCGGCAGTCCACGTCGGCGAGCTGAGTTGGTACCAGGCCGTCGTCTGCCTGCGCGTGCTGGTCGAGGTGGCCGGCTGGGTCCGCCAGGGCACGGACGGCACGCATGCCGGGCATCCGTGGCTGACGTCAGGACCCGCCTTCGCCAGGCGCCTTGCCGCGATAACGGGTGATCCGGCACGCGCACGCTGAACGGCGGATCCGGCCGGGTCCGTTGCGTGCGAGCGATCGCCGCCAGGTAGATTGCCCGCGTGCAGGAGGGACCGCCGATGGAGGACCGGCCGATGTCGCCGGAGACCCTGGCCGCGCAGGCGCTGGGCGGGGCAGATCAGGTCACCGGCGCGCTGGCGCCGGTGATCAACCTGGCCACGAACTACGAGCAGCGGCCGGATGGGTCCTACCCGCAGGGCCGGGTCTATACCCGGGCCGACAACCCGACGTCGGAGCACGCGGAACAGTTGCTGGCCGCGCTGGAGGGCGGCGGATGCGCGTGCGCGCTGTTCGGCTCGGGGATGGCGGCGGTGACCGCAGTGTTCCAGTCGCTGCTGCCCGGTGACCACGTGCTGGTCTCCCGCGTCCTGTACTTCGGGGTGCGGAAGTGGCTGGCCGAGTTCGCCCTCGCGTGGGGCCTTGACGTGGAATTCACCGACACGGCGGACCTGGACGCCGTGGCCGCCGCGATCCGGCCGGGCCGCACCCGGCTGCTGTGGGTCGAGACGCCGGCGAACCCGATGTGGGAGATCACCGACCTGGCCGCGGTCTGCGAGCTCGCGCACGCGGCAGGGGCACGGGTAGCGGTGGACAACACAGTGGCGACGCCGGTCCACACCAGGCCGTTCGAGCACGGCGCCGACCTCGTGGTGCATTCGGCGAGTAAGTACCTCAACGGGCATGGTGACGTCCTGGTCGGTGCCGTGCTGTCCGCCCGCCGCGATCCGTTCTGGGAGCGGATCCGGTCCTGGCGCCGCAACGCGGGCGCGATGCCCGGGCCGTTCGAGGCATGGCTGCTCCAGCGCGGCATGCGCACCTTGTTCCTGCGGGTGCACCGGGCCTCGCAGACGGCGCTGGCGATCGCCACGCACTTTCACCGGCACCCGGCCCTGGCAGCCGTGCTGTACCCCGGGCTGCCCGATCATCCGGGGCATGCCATCGCGGCCCGGCAGATGGATGGCGGGTTCGGCGGGATGCTGTCCGTCCGGCTGGCCGGCGGGAGCGAGAATGCCCGCGCCGTGCTGCGCGAGGTACGGGTGTTCAGGCGCGCGACGTCGCTCGGCGGCGTGGAAAGCCTGATCGAGCACCGGCGCGGCAGCGAGGGACCGTCATCCCCGGTGCCCGATGACCTGCTGCGCATCTCGGTCGGCATCGAGGCCCCCGCCGACCTGATCGCGGACCTGGAAGACGCGCTCGAGAAAGGCCGGCACCGGTGAGCGATCCGGCACCGGTGAGCGACCCGGCACCGGTGAGCGACCTGGCCGCGGAGGCGGCGGCCGCTCTCGAGCGCAGCATCCTGCCGTCGGTCATCGCCCGCGGCGCCACGATCCGCGTCGTATCGGCACACGATGGCGTGGTCGTCCTGGAAACGGGCGGCTCCCCCGGGGCGGTCCTCCCGGTTCTCAGCCGGATCGAGACGCAGATCCGCTCCGCCGTGCCAGGTGTCACCGCGGTCCGGCTGGCCAGCGATCCCGCACCGTCCTCGCCTGGCGCCGGGAATCTCGGCAGCGAGGCACAGCGCATCCTCGACGCCGAGGTTAACCCGGCGATCGCGGCTCACCGCGGGCACGTCGCAGTCGACAGCGTCGGCGGCGGCTGGGTGCGTATCCGCCTTGAGGGCGGCTGCCAGGGCTGCAGCCTGGCCGAAGTAACGGTTCGGCAGGGCATCGAGCCGCTGCTGCGCTCCCGGCTGGCCGGCCTGACCGGCGTGGCCGACGTCACCGACCACGAGGCGGGCACAGACCCGTTCTTCTCCCCGGAGAAACGGTGACGCGCCGGGTGCTGTTGCTGGCGCCCGCGCGCAGCTACCGGACGGCTGACTTCATGCTCGCGGCCGCGAAGACGGGCCTGGACCTGATCGTGGCCAGCGACGGCGCGCTGCCGGCCGGCGGCAGTCCGGTCATCCCCATTCATCCAGGTGACCTGGACCGCTGCGCCGAGCAGGTCGCGGCCGGCAGCGGGCACGTGGACGCGGTGCTCGCCGCGGACTCGCCGATGCTGCTGCTGGCCGCCGCGGTCGCCGCCCGCCTGGGGCTGCCGCATAACCCGGCCGGCGCGCTGTGCGCCGCTGGCGACAAGGCCAGGCAGCGCCAGTGCTGGGCCGGGGCCGGCGTGGCTCAGCCAAGGTACCGGATCGTTGCCGCGCACGCCCCGGACGCTGTCCTCCGGCAGGCGGCCGCTGCGGTGGGGTTCCCGTGCGTGGTCAAGGCGGTCTCGCTCACCGCGAGCCAGGGAGTGCTGCGCGCCGACGACGCGGCCGAGGCGGCGCGGGCCGCCGCGAGGATCCGCCGCGTGCTGGCGGCGGCCGGGCAGCGGGCAGCCGCACCGCTGCTGGTCGAGGAATACCTGCCCGGACCGGAGCTGAGCATCGACGGGCTGCTCGACGACGGCGACCTGACCCCGGTGGCCATCTTCGACAAGCCCGCGATGCCGGACGGGCCCACGTTCGAGGAAACCCTGCTGGTCACCCCGTCTCGGCTGGCCGGACGAGTCATCGACAGCGCCGTCCGCACCGCCGGGCACGCGGCCCGCGCGCTCGGCCTGCGAACCGGGCCCGTGCATGCCGAGTTGCGCGTGACCGGCGCCGGGCCTGCCATGCTCGAACTCGCGGCGCGCTCCATCGGCGGGCTGTGCTCGCGCGCGCTGCGGTTTCCGGGCGGCAGGAGCCTGGAGGAGCTGATCCTCGCCAATGCCCTCGGCGAGCAGGTCCCGGCCGGCGACCAGGAGTCCCGCCGGCCCTGCGGGGTATTCATGCTCCCGGTGCCGCGGGCCGGCGTGCTGCGCTCCGTGGAGGGCCGCTCCGACGCCGAGGCGGTACCCGGGGTCACGGGTGTGACGATCACGATCCCCGTGGGCCGCCGGGTGCGCCCGTTGCCTGACGGGGATCAGTACCTGGGCTTCGTGTTCGCGCAGGCAGGCACCGCGGCCGAGGTAGAGACCGCGCTTACGAACGCCAGCCAGAGGCTGCGCGCGATCGTTGAATGAGCCGGGTCAGACCCGGCGCAGCACCGTGACCACCTTGCCGATGATCGTCGCGTCGTCGCCGAGTATCGGCGTGTATGCGGGGTTGTGCGGGATCAGCCAGACGTGCCCGTCGCGCTTCCTGAACGTCTTGACGGTCGCCTCGCGGTCGGCTGAGGTCTCGCTCTCGATCAGGGCGGCGACGATGTCGCCGTTCTCGATGTCCGACTCGCGGCGGACGACCACCAGGTCGCCGTCGGTGATCGCGGCGTCGACCATCGAGTCGCCGACCACCTTGAGCATGATGAAGGTGCCCTCGCCGACCAGCTGCCTGGGCAGCGGGATGACGTCCTCGATCAGCTCGTCCGCGAGAATCGGGCCGCCCGCCGCGATCCGCCCGACGAGCGGTATCCGGGCGACCCTCTCCCCCGCATCGTCGGCCTGGTAGGTGACAGGATCGGTGGACGTCCGGACCACGGCCGTCCTCGGCCGCCTCGCCTCGCGGCTCAGGTATCCCTGCTTCTCCAGCATGGACATCTGATAAAAGACGGCTGACGTGCTCGCCAGCCCTGCCGCCGCGCCGATCTCCCGCAAGCTGGGCGCGTAGCCGTTGCGCCGGACGGAGTCCTCGATCGCCTCCAGGACCTTGCGCCGACGTGGGGTCAGCTCCTGCTCGGCGGGGTTGGCCGGTTCTGCACGTCGCATCGTCAGACCTCCTGGCGTGGTCGCTGTTGTTACGACATGTTAGCAGCTGAACTTCCTATATCAAATGCAGCTTCGATTCGACGCCGCTAGCTGATGAAGCTGTCGAACTCACCGTTCCGCACGCCGCCCAGGAAGGCGTACCACTCGTCAGATGTGAACCGCAGGATCAGGCCTGCGGAGTCCCTGCTGTTGCGAACGCCGATCTCGCCACCGGGCAGGCTGGCCACCTCGACACAGTTGCCGTTGGCGTAGCTCAGGGAACTCTTGATCCAGTAGCGTCCTGAACTCGGCCGCTTGTGCGGACTACCGAGCGTTGTGCTCACGTTGCCTCTCATTCTCGATGTGCAAAGCAGTGGGGACGGTGAGGCGGATGGGGCTTCACGGCTCACCGTCCCCACGTGTGACCCCCGGGGCGGCGTGGTCGCCATCCCAGGGCAGATCTGACCGGAACGCGAGCGTGAAGTACACGGCCTTGCCCGCGGCAGTACGGAAGGAGCCCCATTCGGTCGACAGCGTGGCGACGAGGATCAGCCCTCGTCCGCTGTCCGCGCCGACCGGCTGGTCCGCTGGTACCGGCGCGGATCGAGGCGAGTCGTAGACGTCCACGCGCAGATGACCGCGCGAGCACCTGATGGCGAGCGTGATGGTGGGACCATCCCCGTGCGTGATGGCATCGGTCACAAGGTCGCTGGTCAGCAGGATCGCGATATCGGCATCGACAGGCACCTTCCAGGCGCGGATGGCCTCGCCGACCTGGCTGCGCGCCGCTGCGGCCGAGGACGGCACCCTGGCCAGCCGGACGCGACGCTGGTGCAGTTTGGTCGGAAGGGTGGGAGTCATCGCGTCTGTCCGCATCCTCAGCTGACGTGCCAAATGCCTGGTTGCCTGTTGCTTCGAAAATGCTGCTGCAACTTGCAATGCAAGACATCGGTCAGCTGACGGATATTGAACGGTGGCGCGCGTGGCGTCCTGCCGCAGACATACGTAGGACCTGCCTTGTGAAACCGCCGCGCGGACGGGGCCGACTCAGGCTACCCGGCCGGACGGCGCTTGGCGTGGCAGTTTCGGGAGGTTTGCCGGCCGAGGCTAGGCGGCGGCCACGGCGTCTAGGCGCGCCATCTCGTCAGCTGAGAGCCGCAGCGCGCCCGCTGCCACGTTGGCGGCCAGGTGATCCGGGTTGCCGGTACCTGGGATGGCCAGCACGTGCGCTCCCTGCTGCAGCGTCCAGGCCAGCCGGACCTGGGCCGCGGTCGCGCCGTGCGCACGGGCAACGGCGAGGATCTCATCGCCTGCGGCGCCAGGCGCGCCAGCGGCGCCAGGCGCGCCAGCTATGGCGAAGAAGGGCACGAACGCGACGCCCTGCTCGCCGCAGGCACGGACGAAGTCGCGCTTGTCCGCGGACGCGCCGATGGCGTAGGAGTTCTGCACGCAGACCACAGGCGCGATGGCCCGCGCCTCGGCCAGGTGCTTGGGCCTGA